>NZ_DAMBHK010000029.1:8505-28409 GCF_032060305.1 Kaistella sp.
GAAGCTTTAATGAAGCTGAATTCGATTAAGAAGATGATTGGGAAGTAATTTCATCACTTATCCATAGATTTTCTTTTATGATTGGTATTACTCACAAACCAAGCTGAAAGTCTGGTGAACTCTGAATCTTATATTCACATCATTTAAAGTACCTGGAGTCCATTTTTGTCTAATTGATTTAACGACTCTTAATGCTTCCGTATTTAAACGAGAAGATTTTCCACTAGTTTTAACATCTGTAATTGAGCCATCTCTTTCTACTACAAATTCAATGGATGATACTTGTCTTTCGTTCCGTGTGCAGTCGATGTTTTCAGCAATTACACCAGCGCGAATCAAATTATTAAAAGCTTCAGGTCCACCTGGAAAACTGGGTTCTGTTGGTTGGCTATCTAAAATAGCATCTCTCTTTGGTAGTTCAATAGGTTTTATAGCTCTCTGCGCACAAGAGTATAAAGAGAAAATTATAGCAAAAAGTAAAAAGTGTTTTTTCATTATTATTTTTTACCCAAAATTCTGCAGTTCCACCAGTCTGCGGTACACATTATTATTTTCCATGAGTTCGTTGTGCGTGCCCTGCTCTACAATGCTTCCGCGTTCCATCACCACAATCCAGTCCGCTTTCTGAATGGTTGAAAGTCGGTGAGCGATAACGAGAGAAGTTCGGTTTTCCATCATTTTTTCCAAAGCATCTTGTACAAATCTTTCGCTTTCTGTGTCTAAAGCCGATGTTGCTTCGTCCAAAATCATGATTGGCGGATTTTTCAGCACTGCTCTTGCGATAGAAACCCTTTGTTTTTGTCCGCCCGAAAGTTTATTCCCGTCGTCGCCGATATTGGTATAATATTTTTCAGGAAGACCTTCAATAAACTCATGCGCATTGGCAATTTTCGCGGCGGCCATTACTTCTGCTTCGGTCGCGTTGGGTTTTCCCATAAGGATATTATTGAAAACTGAATCATTGAAAAGCACGGATTCCTGAGTTACCATTCCCAGAAGATTTCGGTAGTCATTCAGTTTTAAATCTTTAATGCTTACACCGTCAACTAAAATTTCGCCTTCAGAAACGTCATAAAAACGGGCAAGTAAATTTGCAATGGTCGTTTTCCCTGAACCTGACTGTCCCACAAGCGCCACCGTTTTACCTTTCGGAATGATGAGATTGAAATTCTTTAGAATAACATTGTCTTTATCGTAATAAAAACCAATGTTTTTAAATTCAATTTTATCTTTTAAAGTTGAAATGCCAAGTGGATTTTCGATTTCTTCCACCTTCAGATCGTAATCCAAAACTTCAGAAACCCGGTCTAAACTCGCCATTCCGCCCTGGATATTTGAAATTGCACTCGATAACTTCTTTGCAGGATCCAGAATCTGGAAAAACATCCCGATAAACACCAGGAATGTTTCCGGTTCCATCGTTTGCTCATTTAAAATCTGAACGCCCGCAAACCAGGTAATAATTAAAATAGTGACAGACCCGAGAAATTCACTCATCGGGGAAGCAAGTTCGCGGCGGCGGCTCATACCGATAGCATATTTTTTCCAGTTATCGGTGGTGGAATTAAATCTGTTCTTTAAAATTTTATCGGCGTTAAAAATTTTAATAACCTTTGATGATTTCAGGGTTTCATCAACAAGTGAAAAAAGATTTCCCAATTCTTCCTGTGCAGCAGTCGCCTGTTTTTTAAGACTTTTTCCGACCCAGGCAATCAATCCGCCCATCAAAGGGAAAACAAGCAGAGAAAAGAGCGTAAGTTTTGGAGAAAGAATAAACAGCGTGATAAGCGAGGAAATAATCATAAATGGCGCATTGATCACATCGACCAAGCTTCCCATAATTCCGCCTTCCACACCACCGATATCGTTGGAGATCCGACTCATCATGTCGCCTTTCCGCTTTTCGGTGAAAAAGGAAACCGGGAGTTTCAGGAATTTATTGTACATCGCAGTCCGCAAATCTTTGGTGATGCCTACACGGTAATTTACAAGGAGAAATGCTCCAAGATACCTGAAAATGTTTCGAAGTAAAAATGCAACCGCAGTTACGGCACATAAAACCGCCAGGACTTTTACCGTTCCGTTGGCATCAATACTTTTTTGGATGGTGTAATACGCCCAATCTTTTGCGTAGCCGAAAAAATCTACAATTCGCCCGGAGTTTACCGGCGGTTTTGTAGTATCAACCTTCTCGACCGTCCCAAACATTAAACCCAGAATCGGGAGCATCGTCGCTACCGAAAAGATATTGAGTACAGAATACATGATGTTGAAAAACATGCTTCCGAAAAGGTATTTCTGATGAGGTTTAGCGAAGGAGAGAATGCGTTGAAATGGTTTCATTCAGTGAAATTAGTGCACAAAAATACAGAAATTTGAACAGATAATGGCAGTTGAGATTTTCTGTGAATTTTTTTAATCATCAGAAATAAAAAAAACAGCTCCTGAAAAATCGGGAACTGTTTCACTCAAAAAAATCGTTGTGAGTTTAGCGGAGTCTGTCTACAGATTTCACGAGCCTGTCGTCTTTCCTGATGTAGATGTTTGCGATAAACAAACTCACCATCGAGATCAACGGGAAAAGCGGCTCAATACCTTTCTCAGGAAAATTAATTCCTCCAGATAAACTGAGTAGCCAATACGCCAATAAACCGAGCAACAAAGCGTTTATAAAAATGCTGATGTTATTCAGCAGAATTTGTCTCTTGCGGTCTTTATAACTTAAAATGCTTAAAAATCCCAAAAGGATTAAAACAACACACACCACAGAAATAAATGGAGTCGGCCCAAAAACGGAAAAATCCTGCGCCGTAACGAAGAGGAAAATTGCGCCTAAAATCGCCAGAAAAATCCAAACAGTCTGTATTCTTTGAAGCATTATAATAACTATGAGTTGCAAAAATAGCAATTATTTTTTGCATAAATAAAAAAAGTAGTGTAGATTTGCATTACAATTGATCTGATGAAGAAAGTCGCCCGACTTAACTTTCTTACTTTCACTTACTTATAAATTTACTTTTTCACATAACAATTTATGTTCAACATTGAAACGTTACGGTCAAAATCCGAACTGGAGTTGACTAAAATCACCAAGGATTTGGGCATTAAACTTGCTAAGAACAGCACAGATAATGATAAAATCTTTGCAATCCTGGATTTTCAGGCTTCCAACACGAAGATTGCAAAAGAGTATTTCAATGCCACCGAAACTCCCATGAATACGGAAGAAAAACCAGCTCCTGCACCCAAAAAACCGGCTGCCAAAAAACCAGCTGCCAAAAAGAAGATTGAGAAACCCGCAGAGGTTTCCGCCGAGATTCCTTTTGAAAATGCAGAAGCAAGCACCGAACCTGCAAAGCAAAAACCTGCAGAAAATACAGAACCTCCAGTAGCTGAAGCTACACAAGAGCCTGAGAACAGAAGTCCGCAAAAGAAAAAAAGACAGCGCGTTGCTCCGCCAAAAGAAGAAGTTGCCGCAGAGAATCCCGTAACTGAGACAGCCGCTGCACCCGAACCTGAAACTAAACTTGAAATAAAGGCTGAAGAGACCAAAAATCCGAATCCGAATCAAAATCAGAACGGAAACGGAAATAAGAATCCTAACCAGAACAGACCTCAGCACCCGAATCAGAAAAACCAAAATAAAAATCCCAACCAAAACCGTAACCAGCAGAATGCTGAAAACCAGGAAGAAAATTCAAAAAAAGAATTTAATTTCGACGGTTTGGTGACCATTGAAGGCGTTTTGGAAATCCTTCCGGATAATTACGGTTTCCTCCGTTCTTCCGATTTTTCCTATATCTCATCCCCGGATGATGTATATGTATCTACCAACCAGATCAGAAATTACGCACTGAAAACCGGAGACACCGTAAGAGGAATTGTCCGCTTACCAAAAGAAGGCGAGAAATATTTCTCATTGCTGAAACCTACTGAAGTGAACGGCCGCGATTTAGAATTCATTAAAGACCGTGTTGCTTTTGAGTTCCTTACGCCTTTGTTCCCTGAAGAAAAATTCAATTTAACAGGAAAAAATTCAACCCTTTCTACAAGAATTGTCGATTTGTTTACCCCGATAGGAAAAGGACAGCGCGCGATGATTGTTGCACAGCCCAAAACAGGGAAAACCATGTTGCTGAAAGATATCGCAAACTCCATTTCCGAAAACCATCCGGAAGCTTATATGATGATTTTGCTCATCGATGAAAGACCGGAAGAGGTGACGGATATGGAAAGAAGCGTAAATGCAGAAGTAATTGCGTCAACCTTTGATGAGCCAGCCGATAAACACGTAAAAGTAGCCAATCTGGTTCTTTCAAAAGCGCAAAGAATGGTAGAATGTGGCCATGATGTGGTGATTCTGCTTGATTCAATTACCCGTTTAGCGAGAGCTTACAATACCGTTACTCCAGCTTCAGGAAAGATTCTTTCCGGAGGGGTGGATGCCAACGCGCTTCACAAACCAAAAAGATTCTTCGGTGCGGCAAGAAATATCGAAGGCGGCGGATCTTTAACCATTATTGCAACAGCATTAATTGATACGGGATCTAAAATGGATGAAGTTATTTTCGAAGAATTCAAAGGAACGGGAAATATGGAGCTGCAACTCGATCGGAAAATCGCCAATAAACGGATTTATCCTGCGATTGATTTGGTATCTTCAAGTACGAGAAGGGACGATCTTCTTCTGGATGAAACTACGCAGCAGAGAATGTGGATCCTCAGAAAATATCTTGCGGATATGAATCCTGTAGAAGCCATGGAATTTGTAAACAAAAGCATCAAAGGAACTTTGACTAACGAAGAGTTTCTGATGAGCATGAACCGATAATGATATCGTAATATATTCTCAAATCGTTCTGAAAGGAGCGATTTTTTAATTTAATCTATGTTAAAGATTTATTAAAGTAATGTCTGTGGTTTGTACTTGCCCTACATTATGAGTAAATTTGGGTATTAACTTAAAATATTAAAAATTATGGCATTCGAATTACCACAATTGGGATATGCGTACGATGCGCTTGAACCAACCATTGATGCAAGAACGATGGAAATACACCACACCAAACATCACCAGGCATACATTGATAATTTAAACAAAGCAATTGCAGGAACAGATCTGGAAGGAAAAACCATCGAAGAAATCTGCAAAACAGGAGTAGATAAAGCAGCGGTAAGAAATAATGGCGGCGGACATTTTAACCACACGCTTTTCTGGGAAATTTTAACTCCAGGAGGAAGCAAAGAACCTGTAGGAAACGTAAAAACAGCGATTGAAGCTTACGGAGGTTTCGAAAAATTCAAAGGTGATTTTGCTGAAGCGGCAAAAACAAGATTCGGTTCCGGCTGGGCTTGGTTATGTAAGAAAGAAGACGGATCTGTGGCGGTTTGCTCTACTCCAAATCAGGACAATCCTTTAATGCCGGTTTCTGATTGCAAGGGCACACCTGTTTTGGGGCTCGATGTTTGGGAGCATGCGTATTACCTGCATTACCAAAACAGAAGACCGGATTATGTTACGGCATTTTTCGAAGTAATCAACTGGGATAAAGTGGAGGAAAAATTTAATAAGTAAGACGTTCTACAATATTAAAAAAGGGTTCAGATGTTTTCTGAGCCCTTTTTAATTTAACGGATATCTGCACCGCTCAATCCCGACATCCGTAAACCGTATTTCCACTGAACATAAGCAAAAACCTGATACAGTTTATATTCAAACTTCAATCCGTAATTTTCCTGTGGATCATAGTCGATCGAAGATTCAATCACATTTCGGTACCTGCCCGAATAGTAGTAGGAATTCCATTCGTTCACCAGAAAAGTATTTTTATTTTTCAGATAAGATTCAGAATACATGTTCATCGGTTTCGCAATTGCGTTCAGGAAATAGTCGTACTGGGTATCAATCACCTGAAGATCCCATTCGCCCTCTTCATTTTTCTGAGGCGTAATTTCGGCGTTGGTGCTGTCCTGTGTTTTATTCTGCGGTGTACAGGCAATTATGCCCAGTGCAAATATTAAATATAATAACTTTTTCATCGCTTTATTTTTATATAAAGTTATGAAAAAAATAAACCGAAGTACGGAACTTCGGTTTTTATATTTTGATGTTAGAAAAATCGGTTTAACGCTTATGCTCGCGCTGCATTACGGTAAATACCGGGAAGTGGTCACTGTATCCATTAGTGAAACGGTCGCCATCCCATGATCTTAAAGGATATCCTTTCCATTGTCCTTCGCTGTTTTTCATATAAGAAGGTGCAAAAACTTCGGTTTTAAATACGGTGTATCCTGCCGATAATTTTTCGGGAGAATAGAAGTTTTTAGAAACAATAATCTGATCAAAAAGGTTGGGTGCATCGCGGTAACCCAGGGTAGCAACACCTGCCTTATACATTTTGGTCATCAGGTTATAATAAGGAGTTTTATCGCTAAGTTGCTCCGGTTCTGCCACACTGCCTAAAACTTTTTTGATGCTTGGGCTCACAGGATCATCATTGAAGTCGCCCATTGCGATAAGTTTGATGGAAGGATCCTCTGCGATTAAACGGTCCATTTCGGTTTTTAAAACTGTTGCTGCGGCGGCACGGCGTGGGTAAGAGCGTGCTTCGCCTCCACTTCTGGACGGCCAGTGATTTACAAAAACTGCTGTTTTTTCGCCATCGAGCAAACCTTTAACGACCAAAACGCCACGGGTGTAGCTTCTGTGGCCTTCTTCGTTGAAGATTTTAATATCTTTCTCATAGTGGTCGGTTACAACGAATCTTCCTTTCTGGTAGATTAAAGCCACATCCACGCCACGGGCATCATAGGAATTGTGGTGTACAATCCCGTAATTGCTTTTCGCGAGCGCAGGCTGTCTGATAAGGTCTTCGATCACCTGGCGGTTTTCAACTTCCACAAGGCCGATGATGGCAGGGTTGTCATTGGTATATTGTCTTCCCAGTTCAGAAAGTACTTTACTTATGTTGGTCATTTTCTGGTTATACTTTTGGGTATTCCAGTTTTTAGAGCTGTTTGCGGTGAAGTCATCGGCAAGAATCTGGTTTCGCACCACTTTTTTGCCTACAAGAAGTTCGTTGCTCCATTCGCCTTTATACACTTCAGTCGTTTCCAGATATTGTAAAGAGTCCAGCGGCACACTGCGGTGGAATGCCGGATTTTTAACATCTTTTGTACCATCAATATAATCTGCCGAAGGAACAGTGTCCCAGAGGTTTTCTACATTAAAAAAAGCGATGGCTGCTCGCTGTACCTGTATTTTCTGGGCAAAAACAAAGCCCATAAAAAACAGCGTGATTGTAATAAAAAATTTTTTCATTAGAAAATACATAAAAAATTTAAGTGCGTAAAATTACTAATAATTTCGCAAGCAAGCACTTAAAACTATGAGTAATACTTTTTAACAACATTTTTTTGGAGGCTTATGAATTTAGGAATATTAATAATAATTGATACTTCTTTATAAGAATAAAGTGTTAAATATCTTTAACTTAACAAAAATTAACCCTAAATTTGTTGCCCCTTAAAAATATCTTATCATAAAGGGGATTTAAATAATTAGTTATGATTAAAAAGTTATCCTTAATCTCATTGTTTACTTTGCTTCCGGCCTCGTTTTATTTTGCGCAAACTACGGTTTATGCGTATGTAAAAGACCAGGAAGGTAAACCAGTTGAGAGCGCAGAGATTGATCTTGTACAGTCTACTGATGATGTGAAAGCCGATAAAATTGGTTATTTTCAGTTTGTTGATCTTCAGCCTGGGCAGTACCAGATTAATGTTTCGAAGCCGAATTTTGAAACAAAAGTGATTGAATTTACGGTATCTGCAAACGAAAAAAGAAGGGATTTAGGCGTAATCAGTTTATTACCTGCACCATTTGCAAATGCAGGGGTGATGGTAATTGATGATTCTGCCGCTGATAATGATGAAGGAGGCGGTTCGTCAATGCAGCCCACTGTAGGGCTTCTGAGCTCTGGCCGGGATGTTTTCCAAAGTGTTACTGCTTTCGAACTTGGAGCCTACTGGTTCCGTCCAAGAGGGGTGGAAAACCGTTTTGAAGATGTTATTTTCAACGGTGTATCGATGTCGAAAAACGATGATGGAAAAGTAGATTTCAGCAACTGGGGCGGGTTAAATGACGTTACACGTTACCCATTTGAATCTGTTGACAATATTACCCCTTCCGAATATGCTTTCGGTAACCTAGGTGGGGTGGTATATTATAATACGAGAGCATCCAGCTACAGAAAACAAACTTCGCTTGCCTATTCATTTACAAACAGAAGTTATTTTCACCGTGCAATGGCAACCTACTCAAGCGGTTTGTCTAAAAACGGTTGGGCATTCACATTCTCCGGAAGCCGAAGATGGGCTGACGAAGGTGTAATCGACGGAACTTACCAGGATTCTTACGCATATTTCGGTGCCATTGAAAAGCAGTTCAGCAGCCGCCACGCAATTAATTTAACAGCGTTTGGAGCGCCAACTTACAGAGCGAATAATTCACCAAACACTCAGGAAACTTATGACCTGATGGGGAAGAATTATAATGCGTACTGGGGATGGCAAGACGGTGAGAAAAGAAATTCAAGAATCAGAAAGGTATTCGAACCAATATTTATGCTTACTGATTATCTGAAAATAGGTAAAAACAGCAATTGGAACAACACGATTTCTTATCAGGAAGGTAGAGACGGAAGAAGCCGTTTAGACTGGTTCCACGCAGCCGATCCTAACCCTACTTACTACAGAAAATTGCCAAGCTACGGTATTTTCACAGAAGAAGAATTTAAAGCAAATGCACAGATCGATTGGATGAGCCTTTACCAGGCGAATTATCTGAACCGTTATGATATGGCGGGCAATGAACAGGGTGCGGTGTACAGTATTGTAGAAGATGTAAATAAAGACAAGACCTTCAACTTTGCTTCCCACTTTGATACTAAGCTTGATGAAAATTGGAAACTCAACATCAACTTTAATTATCAGAAAATGAAATCTGATAACTTCAGAGAGATGAAGGATCTGTTGGGAGCTTTGTATGCAAATAACCTGAACGCTTTCGGAAACGACCAGCCTTATGATTTAGATAATCCCAACGCTAAAATTCTTGTAGGAGACAGAACCCAATATTCCTACGATTTATTGAGAGATCAGTACACGTTAAACGCATCTACTGAAATCGACCTTCCGAAATGGACGGTAACTGCGTCGGTTTTCACTTCCTATGCGGATTCTCAGAGAGACGGTAAATTCAGACACCACCAATATGTCGACAGCAAAGGAAAGAGCGAAGTTTTTAACTCGATCGATGCAGGTCTTAAAGGAAGAGTGCTTTATAAATTAGACGGTAGAAACTTCATCGTGTATAATGGCGCATTCTTCAGTCTGGCACCTACTTTAAACGAAATTTTCATCAGCCCGCGTGTTACCAATATGATTACACCGAATGTTGAAAACCAGATCATTAATTCAAATGACTTAAACTATATCTTAAGAGGTCAGATTCTTAAACTTAGATTAAGCGCATACTCTACGACTATTAAAAATGCTACAGAAATTTCCAGATATTATGCGGATATTTCCAGTGAAACAGTTGATCAGGGTAACGCACTTGTAGCAGAAGTGCTCAGCGGAATTGACAAATCTTACCAAGGTTTGGAATTGGGTGCTGATGTGAAAATTACAACCACCCTGAACGCAACTGCAGTTGTAAGTTATGGTGATTATAAAATTACCAATAATCCTACAGTAACCACGTTTGATGACGATTTCGGAATCAGAGAGTGGGGTACTGCAAACATCAAAGATTATAAAATTGCCGGTACGCCACAAAAAGCTTACTCGTTTGGTCTGCGTTATAACTCCAAAAATTTCTGGTGGCTAGGAGCTACAGCGAATTACCTGCAGGACCAGTATCTTGATTTTTCTGCACTCAATAAAACCGCAGCCATGTATACCGACCCACGTACAGGAGATAATTATCCGGGAGCTACACCGGAGGCGATCGCAACAATTACTGCACAGAAGAAGTTTGAAGATCAGTTCATGCTGAACGCGAACGCAGGAAAAACTTTCGTATTCGGAGATTACAGAATGGGTGTTAGTTTAAGTGTAAACAATATCCTGAATAACAGAGATTATGTTACCGGAGGTTTCGAACAGGGCAGGGCAGTTAACTTCCCGGAAGCTCAAGCAGAAGCACAAAGAGAAAAGCCTTATTTCGGTCCAAAACTTTGGTACGACAGAGGAACTACGTTTTTTGCAAACGTTTATTTAAGATTTTAATTACTAATAAAACATCCAATGAAAAAATACAGTTCATTTTTTAAGATTTTCTTCATCACTTTTGCATCGCTCCTGCTTACGGCGTGTGTGCACGATGATAAGTACGATGATCCTGCCCTGCAGGATTACCAGTGCAGAGACCTTACGGCTACGATGACGATTGCAGAGGTGAAGGCTTTGCATACCAATATGCGTTATGTATTCCCGGAAAATTCTACTGCAGTGATGGAAGGTTATGTATCCTCTACTGATGAATCAGGCAATATTTATAAGACTATCTATATTCAGGATTCACCGGTTAATCCGACCCAGGGATTTGTAATAAGTGTAGATGCGGTAAGCACTTACACGAAGTTTCCGCAGGGATCTAAAATTTATATCGAATTAAAAGGACTTGCGCTCGGTACTTACGGAGGTTTGGTACAGTTAGGTGTTCAAGATGCTAACGCTGTGGCTCAGGGAGTGGATGCAGTATCCAGAATTCCTGAGAAATTGGTTCCTCAGAGAATTTTCCGTTCATGCTCTGTTAGAGAAGAGATCGTACCGAAAGTACTTAAGATTTCTGAAATGGCTGCAAATCAGGCATTGCTAGGAGCTTTGATTAAAGTGGAAGATGCAGAATTTACGAACAGAGTACTTTGTTCAGCTTATGCACCGGATGGTGTAACCGTAGACCGACCAATTGGCCAGGGGTGGAATACTTCTGCCAATAGCTACGCTAATACAGCAGTGGTAAGAAACAGTGGTTTTGCAGCGTTTGCAAACCAGCAGCTTCCGGCAGGGAACGGAGATTTTGTTGGTATTTTCAGCAAATTCAACACTACGTACCAAATGTATATCAACAAACAGGCTGATTTGGCTGATATGAAGACATTCCCAAGATTAGACGGAATCGCATCTAATCCTTGTGTTATTGATCCTTCCGCTTACACCGCGAAAACAGTGGCTGAAGTAAAACAGCTCTTCACTTCAGGACTTACACAAATCAACGGTAACTTCCTTCTGAAAGCGAAAGTAACAGCCAATGACGAAACCGGAAATCTTTTCAAGTATATTTATGTTGAAGATGCAACCGGAGGTATTAGAGTGAACATCAACAAGACCAACCTTTATCAGGATGCGAGATTTAAAGTAGGTAAAGAACTTTACATCAAACTGAACGGATTGTATGTCGGTAATGTGAACGGTGAATTGCAGATTGGGCAACCTTTCAACAATAACGTTGGACAGATTGCTGAGGCAGATGTTTACAAACATTTCTTTGATTCCAACATGCCTGCGACTCCGGTAACTGCTACAGAAAAGAAAATTAACCAGTTTACGCTGGCCGATGTAGGGAAATGGGTGAAAATTAAAGATGTGGAATTTGTTGATGGAGATCTAGGGCTGCCTTACGCATCTGGTGGAGTAACCAACAGAACGCTGAAAGACTGTTCCGGAAATACCATTTTATTACGGACAAGTAATTTTGCAAACTTTGCAGGAGCTGAAGTTGATGGTGGAAACGGTGATGTTTATGGAATCCTAAGTGTTTTCAACGGAACATACCAACTTTGGATTCCAAAACAGGTGCATGCTGATTTCGACAATCCAAGATGCGATGGTTCTCAGCCGCCCACTACCATTTTCTTCGAAGGTTTCCAGACAAGTCTTACCTCAAACTTTACAGCGTACGATATACTTGGGCCGCAGCAGGTATGGACCAGATCTAACCAAGGTACCGGTACAAACTATTATGCAGTGATGAATGGTGGTACTACCGCAAACGAAGACTGGTTGGTTTCAAGTGAGATTAATCTTACAGGTTTCAACGGATATAGTTTCTCGTTCGATTCAGACGGGCGTGCTAATACACCAGGTAATCCGCTGGAAGTTTATATCACCGAGAATTTCTCAGGCAATCCTTCCACTACAACCTGGACGAAAATTAATGCACCAATTGATACAGCTTTGGGCGGGTTTGCGTTCTTTAACTCCGGTAAAATTAATATCGACAGTTATGCTAACAAAAAGATTAGAATTGCGTTTAAATATACAAATACAGCAACTGCTTCCACCACTTGGGAAGTTGATAATTTAAAAGTTTCTGGTAGTAAATAATAGAATATTATACTATTATAAAGGTCGCAGAAATGCGGCCTTTATTTTTTAATGTCATGTGCTTGCCGGATAGAACTTAAATGAATTAAGCCTAAGAACCTCCCAAAAAGTTAACCTGAAAAATTTCCTTAACAAGGAGGTTGTTATTGCTTTTAAATATACGTTTGTTGCAGGCACCTCTACAACTTGGGAAGTCGATAACTTCGTAGTGAAAGGTTCTAAATAGTATATTCAAAACAGAAGAAAGGCCGCAGCGATGCAGCCTTTTTTATTATTGGGAATTAGAGTCTTATTGATGTTGTAAGAATTATCAACCTTCTCCAAGTCAGCTTGATACAAAAAAAGTAGTTGATTGTAACCTGAACTTTAAAAAATCTGGTGGTTCAAATTTCTTTACAAAAAAGCCATCTCACTTGCGAGATGGCCCTTTTTAATGCTTTAACCTAACCTTTAAAAACTGACTTCATTAACTTCTTTTCCCCTCTGGAAATTCATTGTCTTCTGGCTGCCTTTGTAGGCGATGTTTACCAGATTTATCTGTCTGGGGAAGGTACCCAACAAAATGGTGTTTTTAATCTTTAAAGTGCTGATCTCGCTTACGCCGCCGGCTTCAAAGTAAACCCAAACCGACTGACCATTAACCTGGCTTCCGGTGAAAGTAAGCGTCTTAGGACTGCCGTTAACAAACAAATCGAAATTATTGTTGACATATTTTTTTACCTCTGCTTCAAAACCTGCTGTATTGGGATTTATTTTAATTGCATCAGAAATATGCTGGGTATTCATCTTTGTTGTGAACTTCAGTGTTTTGCTTCCTTCCACATAATCTACTTTTGTCATCGAGGAGTAAAAATCTGCTGTCGCAAAACTTGTCATCACTACCAACGCAAAGATTCCGATAATATGTAAAAAATTTTTCATCTGTATTTCTTGTTTCAGTATAGTCTCAAATATAATGCCAATTAAAAGTTGACATTTACCGTGTATTTATCGTAAAATGCTTTGATGTGCGCTACCGCATCTTCCGCAGTATCAACCACCCTGTACAGGCTTAAATCTTCCTCAGAAATCATTCCGTTTTCCAGCAAGGTGTCTTTAAACCAATCCAGCAAGCCTTTCCAATAGTCAGATCCAACCAAAACAATTGGGAATCTTCCGATCTTGTTGGTCTGAATCAGCGTCATTGCTTCCAAAAGTTCATCTAAAGTACCGAAACCTCCCGGCATTACAATGAATCCCTGAGAATATTTCACAAACATCACCTTTCTCACAAAGAAATAATCGAAATCCAAACTGTAACCTTTATCGATATAAGGGTTAAAATGCTGTTCGAAAGGGAGTTCAATATTTAGTCCAATAGATTTTCCGCCGCCTTTATGGGCACCTTTATTTCCGGCTTCCATAATGCCGGGTCCGCCACCGGTAATAACGCCGAATCCAATTTCTGTAATCTTTTCTGCGATATCTACCGCAAGGTTATAGTAGGTGCTGTCAGGTTTAAGTCTTGCAGACCCGAAGATTGATACACATGGGCCAATTTTCGCGAGCCGTTCGTATCCGTCAACAAATTCGGCCATGATTTTAAAAACCATCCAGCTGTCTTTGGTAATGGTTTCGTCCCATGTTTTTTCGGAAAAAGACCGCTGAACTTTCTGATCAATTTCAAATTCGTTGCCGGCTGCAGCGCGTGTTGTTCCCTTTCCTCTTTTTATTTTGCTCATAGATTTTTTTCGTCTTATTTAAAATGTTTCTCTGCTTCCAATACAGATTCCGGTCTTCCCACATCAATTAGTTTTGCCTGATGTTCAAATCCGTGGATTTTTTCGGTGTGCATTAAATCCAGATATTCTTCCATAATAGAGAATTTTCCGGTGCGCTTTATCTTGCTGAAAATTGCAGGGTTAATACAATGTATTCCACTGAAAGCTAATGGTTTGAATCCTTTGTTGAATTCTGCCAGCCGTTGCTCACCAGTATCTATATTTACCCAGCCACGCAACACCATTTCTGGGTTGAAAAGAAGTTTTCTGGAACTTTTTCTGTCGGAAACTGCTAAAGTAGCGAAATCTTTCTTTTCCTGATGGTATTTTACAAATTCTGTAATATTTAAGTCGGTGAGAATGTCAGCATTAAGGATTAAAAAGTCTTCTTCAAAATCCAGAAATTTTCTTGCAAAAACCAAGCCGCCTCCGGTTTCCAGGAGCTGATCTTTTTCATCTGATATTTGGATATGGGCGCCAAAATTCTGGTTGTCTTTCAAAAATTCAATGATCTGATTTCCAAAATGATGCACATTGATTACAAAATCATTAATCCCATAACTTTGTAAATATTTTATATTTCGTTCCAGCAGCGATACACCGTTGACTTTTGCCAGCGCTTTCGGATGATGATCGGTAAATGGCTTCAGCCTGGTGCCTTTACCGGCTGCAAAAATAAGGGCCTTCATCTTACTTGTTATTAAGTTGCGGCTGCTCGTCGTGATGAATAGTAACGGTGGCCTGCGGATATTTTTCGCGGATAAATGCTGCGGTTTTTTCAGCGCAGTAAACGGAGCGGTGCTGCCCGCCGGTACATCCGAAATTAATCTGAAGATGCTCGAAATTGCGCTCCAGATAATTATCGATATTGATGGAAACAATTTCCTTTACCAGGCTCAGAAATTTAGGCATTTCGGTTTTGGTTTCCAGAAATTCCTGAACGCCGATGTCGCAGCCGGTTTGCGCTTTATATTCCTCAATCCTCCCGGGATTAAGAATTCCGCGGCAGTCAAAAGCGAATCCACCGCCGTTTCCGGTTTCATCTTTTGGAATTCCGCCTTTTTTGTAGGAAAAACTGTGTATATCTATCGTAAGACTCATTTTTTTATTGATTTGAACCGTTAAATTTCTTAATGGTTTTTAATTATTGATTCGATTTTATTTTTAACTGAATTTGATTTCAGCGCTGTAATTAATTTTTTGAGTTCCGGGTAGTGTTGCATCCCGTACCAGGAATTTGCTAAGTGTTCCAGATTCTCAATTCCTTTGCCAATACTGGAAATAAAATGCGGCTTTCTCTGGATAAGTCCGCGGAATCCATACGCTCCCAACACCTGCATGAAACGGATTAGCTGAATCGGTTTTACCGAATTTTTCAGTTCTTTTATTGAATTTTCATCCTTCCAAAGTGAAAAATAAGAGCTGAGCATTTCTTTTCTGAAATCATCAGGAAAATTGGCTTTTGCCTGAAAAAGAAACGAAATAACGTCGTACATCAGCGGACCTTTCATCGCCGACTGATAATCGATGAAGAAAACCTCATCACGATCATTTACCATAATGTTTCTCGCCTGAAAATCGCGAATCATCATGCCTTTCGGACCGCAGTTTGTAATTTCTGAGGTAAGGTTTTTGAATTCTTTCAGCAATGTAGATTTGTGGTATGGAATCTCGAGTACATCTGCAATAAAACTTTTGAAATAGAACAGATCGTTGGTCACCGGAAATTCATTATAACTTTCATATTCGAAAGTTTTTGAATAATCGATCTTATCTTCTGTGCTTGTTTGAAGGTGAAATAATTTTTCGAGAGTTTGTTTCACCAAAGATTTTGTTCTTTCAGTTAAACCTTCACTTTCAATAATTTCCGAGAGGGTAGTTTTGCCTAAAAAATCCTGGACATAAATTTTTCGGTCTTCAGAAATTTTAAATATTTTGGGTGTATTAAGATGAAGTGCCGTGAAAACTTCAGAAAAGTAAAAAAAACTCTCGTTTTCGGGAATATTTTCGTTTTCGGTGATGATGTATCGCTTTTCTGATGAGCTGCCCACGAAATTTTTTCTTGCCGAACCGCTCTGGGGCAATGAATAAAAATCCTGTGATTTTTCCCCAATAAATTCTTCGAAAAAGAGTTTTGCGTTGTCCATATTCATACTTTTACAAAGATAAGAAAATAGAATTTTTGAAAAGATTATATTTGCAGTATGTTCAATGATTTCAAGCCGGTTCTGAAAATCCTTTTACGCTTCGTCATCCTTTATGTGGTGATGGTTCTGGCTTATCAGTTTTATTTGAACCAGTTCAAAAATACAGGTCTTGATCCGGTTTCGGAATGGGTAGCAGAGCAAGCGGCTTTTGTACAGCAAAGTTTGGGTTATCCGTCTCATTTGGTGCCGGGAACACCGCAGCAGGAAACAAACTGGTTTTATGTGAGCGGCAGATATGTTTCGCGCATGGTCGAAGGCTGTAATGCGATTTCGGTAATGGTACTTTTTTTGGCGTTTATTTTTGCTTTTTATCAGGGTTTCAAGACTTTTGTTTTTGCCGGTTTAGGATTTATTTTCCTGCACATTATCAATGTTTTACGGATAGCAGGGTTAAATATTCTTCTGGTTGAACTGCCACAATATTCAAAAGTAGGACATGATTATCTTTTCCCGGCGATTATTTATGGCAGTGTTGTGGTGCTTTGGTTGATCTGGATTAAGTTTTTTGCGTTAAAAAATCCTGAGCATGAAGTTTCTTAGCATTTTTAGTGTAGTTCTCGGAATTTTTGGATTGATCGGAGTGCGGATGGTAGAAGATTCCCTGTTTTATGATCCATTTCTCGATTATTTTCATGCGGCAGATAAAAATGCGCCGTTCCCCGATTTCGAATGGGCAAACCTGATTTTAAATTATATTTTCAGGTTTTCGCTCAATTTACTCCTGTCGACATTGATTGTTCATTTTATATTTAAAAATAAAGAATGGACGATGCAGGCGGTTGTATTAATGCTGTTGGTTTTCGCGATCACCTTTCCCATCTATCTTTACTGCATTTATACCGGGTTTGAAGTGGGTTATCTTTTCTCCTTTTATATGCGGAGATTTGTGATTCAGCCATTAATTCTGCTGTTGATTATTCCATTATTCTATTATAGAAAGAAGCAGTTGAGAAAGGGTTGAAATTAGGTTGTAACATCATGTTTATCCACCTGCGAAATATTATTTTCGTTCCATACAATTTTCTTTACAAACGGCCGCTGACGAACCTGGCATTCGGAAAGCTGGCAGATTTCGCATGAAAAAGGTTTACAGTCATCCAGATGAAAATTAAATTCGATTGCCCTGCTGGAATTTTCTGAAATTAATTTATACGTTTCTTCCATCTCTTCATGCGCTTTTCGGAGTTCAAAATACCAGGGAAGCGTTAAATGGGCATCGATATGAAGACCGCTTCCGTGCTGCTGAATTCTGGTATTGTGAATGTCGATCCACTCGCGTTTTCTGTTTTCGTTTAAGATTTTAGCCATTTTGGAGAGCAATTCCTGATCGGCTTCATCCATGATTCCGCTCAAAGCTTTTCTAATGATTTTATAGCCAACAAACATGATATATCCCCCGAAAATAAGCGCAACAGCAGCGTCAATCCAGTAAATTTTCGTCAGATATACCAAAATTAAACTGATGACAACGCCTAAAGTGGTTAAAGTATCGCTCTGCAGGTGTTTTCCGGAGCTTTGAAGGACAAGGGAATTTTCCTGAATTCCTTTTTTTACCGAGATATAACCCATGAGATAGTTGATTACGGCGGTAACCGCAATAATGAGCATTCCCCAGTCGAGTTTTTTCGGGACATTACCGTGCAAAAGGGAATCAACAGCCTGCACAAGGATAATGACTCCCGCAAAAATAATCAGGGCGCCTTCGATTCCGGAAGTCACAAACTCCACTTTTCCGTGACCGTACGGATGATCGATGTCTTTGGGTTTTGCTGCGAGATAAAGCGAATATAGTCCCATGAATCCTGCAATGATGTTCACAATACTTTCCATGGCATCAGAAAATACGGCGTCGGAATTCGTAAGATGCCACGCAATTAATTTTGCGATAAACAGACCGATTCCGGCAATAGCTACGGTCTTCTGGAATGCGAAATTGGTTTTTGATGAATGTTGATTTTCCACAGCAGTGTTTGAGGGCTTTAATTAAAAATGTTTCAGACGTCTAAGAATAAAAAAATGCTCACCTTAAGTGAGCATTTATATTAAACCAAGTGATTTTTTAAGAGATATTCGGCAATCTGTACCGCGTTGGTGGCGGCGCCTTTGCGGAGATTGTCTGCAACAATCCACATATTAAGTGTGTTAGGTTGGGATCGGTCTCTGCGGATTCTTCCGACAAAAACCTCATCTTTTCCTTCCGAATAAAGTGGCATAGGATAAATCTTGTTCGAAACATCATCCAGAACCACAACTCCCGGAGTTTCCGAAAGGATTTTCCGTACTTCATCAAGATCGAAATCTTTTTCAAACTCAATGTTTACACTTTCTGAATGCCCTCCCTGAACAGGAACACGCACCGCAGTTGCCGATAAATTAAAACTTTCGTCACCCATAATTTTCTTGGGCTCCGTCATGAGTTTTATCTCTTCTTTCGTGTAATCATCATCCGCGAAAACATCGCACTGTGGAAGTGCATTTTTGAAAATTTCGTATGGATATACTTTAGCAACATCATTATCGCCGGTAATTTCTGCATTCAGTTGGTCAACTGCATTTTTACCTGTTCCTGTGACGGACTGATACGTTGAAACGATAACTCTTTTCAGATTATATTTCAGATTCAGAGGATGCAGAACCATCACCAACTGTATTGTTGAGCAATTAGGATTTGCAATAATTTTATCGTTTTTCGAAAGCTCAGACGCGTTGATTTCGGGAACAACCAGTTTTTTATCCTCCATCATTCTGAAAGCAGAAGAGTTGTCGATTACCGTAGTTCCTACTTCAGCGAACTTCGGTGCAAATTCCAGGGAAGTATTTCCGCCGGCAGAAAACAGCGCGATTTCTGGCTTCATATCGATGGCGGTCTGCATTGATACGATGGAGTATTCGTTCCCTTTGAAACTGATCTTTTTACCGACCGATTTTTCAGATGCAACAGGAATTAATTCTGTAACCGGAAAGTTTCGTTCTTCTAAAACCTTCAACATAACTTGGCCTACCATTCCGGTGGCGCCCACAACTGCTATTTTCATTTTTTTATCTGATGGATGAGAATTGATAATAAATTACGCCCCGAAAAGTCGGTGCCACTGAAATGCCCAAAGCATGAATGCAAGTGCAACGAATCCCATAATGACCCAACCCATTTTCAGTTTCTCGTTGGTTTTGAATTTTTTATTTAGGATGGTTAACAGGACTGCAGCCACGATCATGGCGAAAGGATGCTCAACGTACGCATTTCTTGATGCAGAATTGCTCATCAGGGTTCCGGCTTCTGAAGCTGCTTTGAAACCTGGAGAGAAGAAAAACAACATTACCAGCCCGATTAATGCCTGAAGGTGGAAAAAAATCATCGTAAACAGCGTTGATTTTCTTAAAAGTTTAGAGATTTTACCTGAGTATCCGAACATCGTCACAAGCAGTGCGACAACAAAAACAGCTGCCAGGAGCAGGATTAAATAAGCAAAACCACGGTGTGCCTGAAGCATGATGTTGAAATCCATAAATATTTTTTTATAAGTTAACTGCAAATATAAAAAAA
>NZ_DAMBHK010000030.1:0-28168 GCF_032060305.1 Kaistella sp.
AAAAGACTGAGATTTTTCTCGGTCTTTTTGTTTTTAAAATATTCCAAATGTATTTCTGCTACATTCTATATTCAAAATCTATTGACCACTTTTACATCGGACATACCGGCGAAGATCCTCATGAAAGACTACGGAAACATCTTTCCGACCATAAAGGCTTTACAAGCAGAGCTAAAGACTGGATTATCGTGTATTCTGAAACTTTCCCTGATAAAAAGGCAGCTTACAAAAGAGAGCTTGAAATAAAATCATGGAAAAGCAAAAAGAAAATCGTTCAGCTCATTAATTCCCAGCTTGGATAGCGCATCCCGATTTTAATCGGGACGGTCCCAGAGCCTGTGCCGATTTTCGGCATTCGAATCCTGGCGCGCTCACAAAACAACCTTACATAGTGTGTAAGGTTTTTTTGTTTACATACTTTTAATCTCCACTGCATTTATTTCTTTAAATTTGCACTCAATTCAATACTATTCATGTCACTTCAAATTATAAACTTAAGCAAAAAATTTGGCTCCCAAATCGCATTAAACGGAATCAATATCGAAATCGGAAAAAGCGAAATCATCGGGCTTCTGGGTCCAAATGGTGCCGGTAAATCAACGTTAATGAAATCAATTGTCGGCGCGCTTAAAATTGACCAAGGAGCGATACTTTTCAACGGCAAGGATGTTACACAAAACGAAACTGAATCAAAAAAAAACATGGGTTTTCTGCCGGAAAACAATCCGCTTTATCCGGAAATGTATGTAAAAGAGTATCTGAATTTTGTTGCTGATCTCCATAAAATTCGAAAAGAAAGAATTGATGAAGTGATTGAACTCGTAGGAATTACTCCGGAAAAATCAAAAAAAATCGCTCAGCTTTCCAAAGGTTACAAACAGCGAGTTGGCCTTGCACAGGCCATATTACACTCGCCTGATCTTTTAATTCTGGATGAGCCCACCAATGGACTGGATCCTAACCAAATCATCGAAATACGTAATGTAATTAAAGAAATAGGTAAAGAAAAAACCGTGATACTCTCCACCCATATCATGCAGGAAGTAGAAGCGCTTTGTTCGCGAGTGATTCTCATCCATCAAGGAAATGTAATTCAGGACACCAATATCGATGAATTTAGGGGCAAATATGGAAGCCTGGAAGAAGCTTTCGCCAGTTATACCCACGAATAAAAAATCCCGCAACTTAAAATTGCGGGATTTTTAGCCATAATATTTTTCCTTACAGTTTTTCCAGATTATCGGAAAGGGTGTTGATAAAATTCTGCAGCGGTTTTTCGACCATCATTTTAATAAAAGGATTAAATTTTCCTTCAAAGAGCAACTGAACTTCAGTTTGGTTTTCGTTTAAAGCATTCATCAAACCTTTCAGTTCAAAATCCAGACTTGAGCTTGCAGATTTCAGCACTACAGCCTTGTCGCTCACTTCTTCAATTTTCAACGCGATTTCCGGCATTCCTTTTAAACCGAACTTAAACCCATTATCACGAACTTCGAAGTTTTGTAGTGAATCGGGCATCAGGTTTTTATAATCTTCAGGTTTATTTAGCATTTCAACCAGTGTATTAACCGATTTATTTACTACAATTTTACGTCCTTCTAAATTCATTTTTATATTTTTGTATGATTAAAACGTTGCAAATGTATAAAGTTTTCGTGAATGAAAAAAAATTAACTTTAAGTAAATATCCGGAAGAGATCGATAAAAAACTTAGGTTTGAAGGATTTGCAACCCTGGAAATTGCCGTAGATCTTCTTCAAAACACTTCCTGCCCTGAGCTGAATGTTTACGGAGAAAATCTTGAGGAAATCTGGGAAGATTTTACCCATATGTTCCGCGTAATTGAAGCGGCCGGTGGCGTAGTAAGAAACAAAAACGGCGAAATTTTATTTATTCACCGAATCGGAAGATGGGATTTGCCTAAAGGAAAAATTGAAAAAGGCGAATCGCTGGAACAGGCTGCCCTGCGCGAAATCGAAGAAGAAACCGGACTGAAAGAACTGATTCTTGAAGAATTCATCAACAATACATTTCATCTTTACACCGAAAGAAACGGCGAGAAAATTTTGAAGACAACTTATTGGTTCAGAATGAATTATGTAGGTAACGAAACTCCAACACCACAAACAGAAGAAGGAATTACCGCAGTTTCATGGAAGAATAAGGACGAAATTATGAATGAAGTTTTTCCTAAAACCTTCAATAACATCAAACTTATCCTGAATGACTACTGGGAGCAGATTTAATCTATAAATTCCAGCACTTTTTCTAAGGCGATGCCACGCGAAGCTTTCAGGAGTATATTTTTTGATTCGATTTTTCTGCCTTTTAAAACCTGAGATAGTTCTTCAGAATTTTCATACGACGTAAAATGTTCATTTACTTTTTTGAAGTATTTTCCGACTGTAATAATTTCATCAAAACCAAGTGATTCAGCCAAATCGAGAATGTTTTGGTGTTCTACGTCCGATTCTTCGCCCAGCTCCAGCATGTCACCGATAATAATCGTTTTTGAACCTTCAAACGTGCTGAAATTTCGCAGCGATTCTGCCATCGAACTCGGATTGGCATTATACGTATCGAGAACGAAGGTTTTACCGTTACGTTCCAGAATTTGCGAACGCATATTGGTTGGCGTATAATTTTCGATTGCAGTTTTAATCTGACTAAAATTCAGCCCGAAATAAAATCCCAAACTCGCAGCAGCGCAAAGATTGGTAAAGTTATAACTTCCGGTGAGTTTCGATTGCGCTTTATCTTCTTTAAAACTTAATCCAACGAAATGATCCTTCGAATATTCTTCAAAGTAATAATCGGAATTTTCTTTACCGAAAGTTATTTTCGGAGAATAGTGTGCAGTTTTTTCCGTCTGGATAGGATCGTTTTCGTTGACCAGAATTGTTTGTTCAGCAGTTTTTAGATAATCGTACAGTTCCGATTTACCTTTAATAACTCCTTCAAAACCACCGAAGCCTTCGAGATGGGCTTTCCCGAAATTCGTGATGTAACCGTAATTGGGTTTTGCTATTTTACACAGCAGTTCAATCTCTTTCTGATGGTTCGCTCCCATTTCTACCACTGCCAGTTCATGTTCCGACTTTATGGAAAGTAGGGTAAGCGGCACCCCGATGTGATTATTGAGATTCCCGAAAGTGTACTGAACTTTATATTTCTGAGACAGAACCGCATGAATAATCTCTTTGGTTGTGGTTTTGCCGTTGCTGCCTGTAAGTGCGATGACGGGTATTTTGATATGATTGCGGTGATACGATGCAAGCTCCTGCAAAAACGCTAAAGTCGAATGAACAAAGAAAATATTCCTTTCCTGATTTTCGAAATTTTTATCTTCAACAATAACAGCCAACGCGCCTTTGTTAATGGCATCTTCCGCTGAAACGGCGGCATTGAAATTCTCGCCTGAGAAAGCAAAAAAGATATCATTTTTTTCGACTTTACGGCTGTCGATGGTTACTTTTCCGGCTTTCAGGAAAAGCGGGTAGAAAGAAGCTGCATTCATTTGCCAAAAATAAAAAATCCTTCTGCAAATACAGAAGGATTTTTAAATATTTTAGATTAATTATCTTTTGGTTCTGCCTTTTCCGCTGGACTTGGCATCCTGTGCAACACGGAACCCAACCCAACCGTAAGCTTTCGCTTCGTCACGGAATCTTCTCTGTCCCGGATCAAGCCAGTAAGCTCCGTCCAGCCATGATCCACCTTTGATCACCCGCACTTCATTGGATACTCTTGTCGTTCTAGAAACCGGATCTTTTTGTAAAACAACTCTTCCTCTTCCGTCTACAATAAATCTTTTCTGCTTAGAGTTGTACATGTTATAACCAGCAGTAGTACTGTCTTCCGCTCGTCCGTAACCTGCATCGAGTGAAGACTGGAAGTCCCCGTCTCTGAAGTTTCTGTTATCGGCAACCACTTCTCTTTCGTACTGGCCTGGAAGTCCTCTGTAAACAAGTCTTCCGTCAGCTAAGGTATCATACTTAGCTTCCTCTACTTTTTTGAAAGTTCCGTCTTGATTTTTCACAACTTCTTTGGCAACGTTTCCTCTGTAATAGTTGAAATCGCTGGCTTCGTCATCAATGATCGGTCTGTAAACATCGGCAGTCCATTCTGCAACGTTACCGAACATGCCGTAGATCCCTAAATTATTGGAAGGATACTGTTTTACATCTGCTGTAGTTGGCGATCCGTCGTTTTTCCAACCTGCTACCCCTGAATAATCACCTCTGCCCTGCTTGAAGTTTTCCAGGTACATTCCTCTGTCCCTGCCTTTTTTACCTTTCAGCTGCTGGATTTCCGGCTGCTTGTTGGTATACAGGTTATATTCTCTTTCTTTCTGCATGCCCAGTGCTGCGAATTCCCATTCCACTTCTGTAGGAAGACGGAATTTTTCAACAACAGTTGCTGTAGCATTACGGTTTGCCGCCAGAATTCTTTCGTTAGAAGTTCTGATACCTGATTTCTGCTTTAATCTTTCTTTATTGATATAAGCTTCCATTTCAGGATCATTTCCTTTGAATTTATCGAGGTTGAAGGCATTTGCTCCCTGGTTGTTAGCATCGTTGGTATAGAAATCTTTTGAGATTACCCCTTGCTCCATCAAAGCTTTTTCATTCGCTCTGTCAGTAAGCCAGTCACAGTATCTTGAAGCCTGAAGCCATGAAACTCCTACTACCGGATAGTAATCAAATTCCGGACTGCGGAAATAGGTTTCAGCAAAATCGTTTCTTGAAAGTTCGTTATTCCAAACTAAAGTATCGGGAAGAGCTCCCTTGTAAATCTCTTTAAAACTAGGATCTGATGGTGGGAAAACATATTTCAGCCACGTTACATATTCTCTGTATTCGTAGTTTGTAATTTCTGTTTCGCCGATAAAAAATGCGCTCACCTGCATTCTTCTAGGCGTATTGTTCCAGTCGTGCATTACATCATCTTTCACCAAGCCCATGGTAAAAGTTCCGCCTTCTACATATACCATTCCCGGCCATCCTTTCTGTTTTTGTTGTTTTCCGGTGAAAAACCATCCTTTCTGATCATTTGGCTTCCATCCTGTTTTACTGGTAAAACGTTTTGTACCACCGCCTTTTTTGCTGTTACCGCCTCCGCCGCAACTGATCATAAAAAGTGTAGAGCTTAACGCTATTAATGTAAACAACTTTAGTTTATTCATAGTTGATATAGATATTTTCAAAGTACAAAGAAAAATGAAATTATTTAATAACCCAAATTATAGATTGATTTTTTTTAGAAAACGTTAACAAATTAATTTTATTGCATATATCGTTATTTATTATTTTTCGTTTAATTTGTAATTCTGAAACTTAACACCTGATGAAACGCATTTTTATTCTACTATTTATAATATTTTTTTCAATTGGTTTTTCTCAAACTGTGAAACTACAGTGGGAAGGCAACAAAGTGATCGATTTTGGAAGTTATCAGGTTACGGTTCCTTTTTTTAAGAATGATGGTTTTGCTTTTGAGGAAAGTTCGGTTTATTTCCGGTCTACCATGAAATATTCTGGCATGAATCAGAAAGTTACCAATTTTGTCTGGGAAAAAATCACCCCTAAAGAACTTTTTGAAATCAGTCCATCGGACATTCCTGCCCGGGAAGAAACTGAAATAAGTGATTTTACCAATCCGTATACCAACGAAAAAACAATAAATATCAGAGTCGCTGCGCTAAAAACCGAAAACGGAAATCTTTACAGACTTTCGTCTTTCAGTATCGTGAACAGCGGCGCACCCGAACCGAACCCTTTATTTTCAGGAAAAGTGGGCACCACCGAAAATCCTTTGAAAACCGGAACATTTTATAAAATAAAGGTTGATAAATCAGGCGTTTTTAAAATTACCTCGAAATTTTTGCGCGACAACGGCATCAACCCTTCCAATATTAATCCGAAAAACTTCAGAATTTATGGTAATGGGGGTTTGATGCTGCCCGAGCACAATCTCGACACCAGATATTCTGCGTTACAGGAAAACGCCATACAGGTTGTAGGCCAGGACGATGGAACCTGGAATGAGGAAGATTATGCGCTTTTTTACGCCCAGGGTCCGCACGGATACAACGTATATAAAACACAGGGGAATAC
The DNA here is from genome assembly GCF_032060305.1 of Kaistella sp. NCBI lineage: Bacteria > Pseudomonadati > Bacteroidota > Flavobacteriia > Flavobacteriales > Weeksellaceae > Kaistella > Kaistella sp. The sequence goes on from NZ_DAMBHK010000030.1 coordinate 6,117, forward strand.
TGATGGTAGTGGCAACAGGCGCATTGAAACCCGAACTGACACTTCGGCAAACTTCATCAATATCTACAGTGATTTTGCGTTTTATTTTATCAATTTCGATTTGGGACCCGGAAAAAGAATTCTGGAAACAGATACGCCCGTAACTGCTGATGCCATTACCCGTTATGATGATTACCAGTTTATTAATGAGGAAAAGTTCAATTTAATGAAAATCGGCCGCATCTGGACCGGCGATGCCATTACCGAAAACAAGGCAGTTACATTCACCACCAGATCACCCATACAGCCCACAGATATCATTAAATACCGCAGCAGATATATCGGTTACCTATCTTCGGGAAATAAAATTACTGTAAATCTCAATAATCAGAGTCCGTACAATTATACTATTTCTCCTGCCGACAAAAAAGAGTACATTCCGATTGTCTATACGGGAACACTTACCAATTTACAGGGCAGTCAGCTTACTTTTAATTACAGTCCCGATACTTCAAGCAATCCGAACGGGAAGTTTTATTTCGATTATGCTGAAGTGCAGTACAAAGAAGACTTGAAATTCAATAATACGCAGATGAATTTCCGCAGCTACTCCATTGCCGAGGGCAGCGGAACAAACTACACTTTCAGTATATCAGATGCCGGTTCATTAGAGCAGGTTTGGGAGGTTTCAGACATTACCAATGTGACCAAAAAAGTAAACAAAGCCGGCGGCAACAGCACGTTCAGTTTTGGATACATCGCCAGCAGCAATACTTTTGTGAACGAATTTGTTGCCTTTAAAAGCAGTGAAGCTTTTGCACCGGCATTTGTTGGTAAAATTGAAAACCAGGATCTCTCCGGGTTACAGAACATTGATTATTTAATGATTTCTTCACCTGAAATGTTGGGCAACGCACAAAGACTCGCCAACTATTATCAGGATAAATTCAATGTTGCCGTGGTTGATGTGAATAAGATTTACAACGAATTCAGCAGCGGGAACAAAGATATTACAGCAATCAGGGATTTTGCGACAAAGCTCAATACCCCTACTGGGAAATTGAAATATCTTTTCATTCTGGGCGATACTTCTTATGATTTCCGTGGGATCAATCATCCCGGAGCCGATATTGTACCCTCATTTCAAAGTGAGGAAAGCGGGAATTATGCAGATTCTTTTGTATCAGACGATTATTTTACGATGACCTCGCCGCAGAGTATGACCGCCATCCGTTTATCTTCTACCCTTCCCGATTTTCCGGTCGGAAGGTTGCCGGCCGGCAATGTATCAGAAGCTAAACTTCTGATCGACAAAGCGCTGGCTTATAATAATGCACTTCCGGGCCAGTCGACCCCTTTCGGTGAATGGCGCATGAAAATGGATTTTGTTGTGGATGATGATGCCGACAACCTCCTCCCGTTCCACAACACCATGAATGCTTCTCTGGTGAACGTTTTCGAAAACGGAACACTCAGGAAGGAATACAATATCCGGAAATTATATCTGGATTCATTTACCGCGCAGACATCAGCCGGAGGACAGCGGTATCCGCAGGTCAATCAGGCAATTTCCAACGATGTCGGGAACAGCCTTTATCTCTTTTACTTTGGTCATGGCGGGATCAACGGTTGGGCGCAGGAGCGTGTGCTGACGATCGATATGATTCAGAGTTTTAACAATTATAACGCGGTATATTCACGCCTCCCGCTTGTTTCCACGATTACCTGTGAATTTACATTGTGGGACGATCCTGCAACCTTCTCTGCCGGTGAACAGGTCATCAAATCAAAACAGGGCGGTGCTTCGATGATGCTTACCTCCAGCCGCGCGATTGGTGTGGGGTATGGCGAAGAATTTACGACCATTTTTACCCGCCATCTCTTTGAACTCGTGAATGATGATTTCATTTCGCTGGGTGATGCTTTCCTGAAAGCCAAAATCGAAAAAGGCACCCATAGCGACCATTTAAAAGTAAACCTTTTGGGTGATCCGGCGACAAAATTAAGCCGCCCCAAAAGACTGCTGAACATCGATGAAGTTGAATCTCCCGTTCCCGGACAGTTGCGTGCACTGGATTTCGTAAAGGTAAAAGGGCACATCAACAAAGCCGACGGAACCTTAGATACCTCATTCAACGGCAGAGTCGCCATCAACATCTTCGATAAAAGACTTAGTAAAAAAACGCTGAATAACGACGGCGAACCAAAACTGAACCCTGTCCTGAATTATACCGAAGAAAACGGACCGATTGTAAAATCTTCAGGTCAGGCGGTAAACGGCGTATTCACAGTAGAATTTTATGTCCCAAAAGATATTAATTACGAAACAGGAAACGGTAGAATCTTAGCGTATGCAGACAATAAAGTTTTCGATGTTTTCAACAATCAGACGCAGAAAATTGGCGGAATAAATCCCGATGGCATTAATGATAACGAGCCTCCCAAGGTAAAAGTCTATATGAACAATACGAACTTTGCCGATGGTGGAATCACCGATCAAAACCCAACACTTTTAGCCTGTGTAACAGATGACAAAGGAATTAACTCGACAGGCTCGGGAATCGGACACGACATTACCGTAATCCTCGATGGAAAAATTATTGATACAGTTGTTCTAAATGATTTCTATTTTTCAGGCGATGGAAACGGCTGTGTGAATACGTCTTTAGCAGATTACCAGAAAGGAAATGTAACCTACCCTTTCCGTAATTTAGCACCTGGACCGCATCAGCTTACCTTTAAAGTTTGGGACATCAACAATAATTCAACGACCGAAACGTTAAACTTTGTAGTTAAGGATGAATCCAACCAAAATTTAATTGTTAACAAACTCTTAAACTGGCCTAATCCCTTTACAAATAAGACTTACGTTCAGTTTGAACACAATTGCGACGATATGCTGGATGTAAATGTGCAGATTTACACCATCACGGGTAAACTGGTAAAAACCATCAGTACAACAGTGACTGCAGAGCCGTTCTTTCAGGGTTTCCGCACGCCGAAAACTGCCATAGAATGGGACGGGAACGATGATTTTGGAGACGCAGTTGGTAAAGGCACCTATATTTTTAAGATCTTTGCAAAAAGCCAGAATCAGGATAAATGCAAAGGCAGCGCAACCGCAGTTGAAAAAATGGTATTATTGAAATAAAAATATAAACGATTAAAAAAACGACTTTATGAAATTGACTAAAAAACTGTTTTTAGGATTAGGTTTAGGACTGGGTGCATTAACGTATGCCCAGGTTCAGCCGGTTCTTACCGGAGCCCCTTTTCTAAGAATTTCTCCGGATGCCAGAGCAGGCGGTATGGGTGATCAGGGGGTAGCCACAACTACCGATGCATTCTCACAGTTCTGGAATGCTGCAAAATATCCTTTCAGCAAAACAACATCTGCCATCGGGCTCAACTATACGCCTTATATGAGCAAGCTCACCAACGATGTTTTCCTCCTGTATGGTGCTTATCATCAGTTTTTAGGTGATGAAGAAAGATCAACTATTTCTGCAAGTTTATATTATTTCAATATGGGTGCAGTAGATTTAACGAAACTTGTAGGTACTGAAGTTGTACAGGAAGGTACTGCGAAACCAAACGAATTCTCTATCGATGTAGCCTACGGTTTGAAACTTAGTGATTATTATTCCATGGCGGTTACCGGTAGATTTATCCGTTCAGATTTGTCCGGAGGTTTTAACTCCGATAACACCCTGAAAGCAGCGAACTCGTTCGCCGTTGATGTATCGGGTTATTTTCAGTCGGAAAAACATACAAGTATAAACGATTTCGAGGGGCGTGCTAGAGCAGGTTTTGCCATCCAAAATATCGGACCAAGATTAGATTACACCGGCGATGAAGAATCCAGATCCTATTTGCCAACCATGGCGAGATTAGGTGCTGGTTACGATCTTTTTATTGATGATTTAAACCGTGTAGGCTTAAATTTCGAAGCTTCAAAACTTCTTGTTCCGGGACCTGATAAAACAGGAAATGTACCGAATGTAGGGGTAATTGAAGGGATCGGAAAATCATTCAGCAACGAAAAAAGCATGATGTTTAGTGGTGCTGTGGAGTATGAATACGACAACGCTTTTGCTTTACGGGGCGGTTATTTCCACGAAAGCGAAGAACAGGGTGCAAGGCAGTATGCTACGGTGGGTGTAGGCTTAAAATACCAGTCTTTCGGGTTGGATATGTCTTACCTCATCAACACCTCCAAAGTAAATTCAGCACTCGATAATACATTGAGATTTGGACTGACCTGGAATATTGGTGAAGAGTCTTCGAATTCGGATTATTAAAATTCAGCTCACAAAAATTTATTTTAAAGCCTCAGCAATTGAGGCTTTTTTGTGGATTAAATCCTAAATTAGCAGAATGAACTACGCAACAGAACTCAGGAAATTCGCCACCAGCCAATATATATTTTCTGCGGTAAGGATTACTTTAGCCATTGTAGCTCCCAGTATCATTTTAGCTTATTTCGGTCTGCTGAAAGAATATTTCCTTTTCCCACTGGCCACCAGCTTTGTAGGACTCACCGATCAGCCCGGCCCGTTTATCCGCCGGAGAAATGCCCTGATATTTGCCATTATCTGCTTTTTTGCAGTCTCCGTTATTGCCACCTTACTGAAGGATTTTCCGCCCATCATTTATCTCGAAATCATTCTGTTCGGAATGTTTTTTTCGATGATCGGCGTTTATGGGCAGAGGCTGGCGGCAGTGGGATCTCTTTCGCTTGTGGTGCTGGCGATTTTTGTCGACGGACACCTGAGCCAAGGAAGCCTTGTAAAAAATTCACTTATTTTCTTGGCAGGATCTGTTTGCTACCTCTTGGTTTTTCTTGTCGTTTCTAAAATTCAGCCCTATAAACTTGCAGGCCAGATGATTGGCGAGAATTATCTTGAACTGAGCGATTACCTCAAATTAAAATCCAGATTTTATCTGCAAAATCCAGATTTCGATGCGCTTTACCTGCAGGTGATTTCGCAACAGGTTAAAATTAAAAATTTACAGGAAGAAACCCGCGAAACCGTCTTTAAAACAAGAAAAATCGTTAACGAATCTACCACAACAAGCCGGCTTTTGATGCTCATGTTTCTCAATTCAATTGACTTACATGAAAAACTGATGACCTCGGAAAGTGATTACGGAAAAATTCAGGAAAGTTTTGGAGAAACAGGTTTACTGGAATCCATCAGCGACTATTTATCAAAACTGGCGGAAGAACTCAGCAATATCGGCATTGCGCTGCAAAGCGGTACCAAGGCAAAATCCCTCAGAAATTTAGACGATGAGCTGGATCAGGTTTTCGATGAATATTTCGATTTACGCAATAAGAAACTGAACCCTGATACTTTGGAGAATTTTATGATCATGCGAATTATTCTACTAAGAATAAGTGATATTACGGAACAAATCAACACCATTTATAAAGTATTCACTCAGGATCAGAAACTGGCAAAAAGCCTTTCTACCGGTCTGGATTTAAAAGAATTTATTACTAACGATGAAAAACTTAATTTCAAAGTACTTCTTAACAATATTTCTTTAAAGTCTACACACTTTCGCCATTCTGTGCGTATTACCCTGGCGATGCTCACCGGCTATATTATTTCACAAATGGAGTTTTTGGGCATCGGTCACTCGTACTGGATTTTAATTACCATTGTCGCGATTATGAGGCCGGCCTACTCTACCACCAAACACCGTAATTTACTGCGGCTTTACGGTACGGTCGCCGGCGCGGTGGTGGCTTACGGAATTCTGCATACAGTTCATAATAATACCGCGCTGTTTACCATCCTTTTACTCAGCATGATCCTTTGTTTCAGTTTTCTGAAAGCGCAGTATTCGTGGGCGGTTTTTTTTATGACGATTTATATTTTCCTAACTTTCAATTTCCTGAATCCGGGGAACATCAATAACATATTCCGCGACCGTATTCTCGATACGGCCATTGCCGGAGCCGTGGCTTTCGCTGTTTCCTACTTTGTTTTACCGGTTTGGGAACATACCCAAAATCTGGATTTCATGAAGAAATCATCAAAAAGCAATGCGAAATATTTTAAAGCAGCAATGGATTTTTTTAAAGATGAAAACATCGGCATTCAGGAGTATAAACTCAAAAGAAAAGATGCGATTATTGATTTGGCAAATCTTTCCGACAACTTTCAGCGCATGATTTCGGACCCGAAAAACCAGCAGAAGAAAATGGAACAGGTGCATCAGTTCGTGAATACCGCACATTTAATTACCGCTTATATTGCCTCGTTTTCGCAATATTCGAAAAACGCGAAAGATTACCCAGAAATCGATTTCGACAGCTGGAACCGAAAAATATCTGCTGAATTGCTGCGTACAGGTTTAATTTTGGAACAGAAAAAATTCGACGTCGATATTGTGCAAGAAAGCAGGCTGAAACCAGAGGATTCAGTGGATCAACTTCTGGAAAAAAGAAAAAAAGAAATTTCCGAAAGCGAAATCATGAACCGCCGGGATCCTAACAGAATCACACATTTAACAGAACTTAAAAATTTACAGGAAATCCTGGAACTTATTTACGATGTTGCTAAAGAACAACGCAAAGTAGCTGAGAAATTAGAGCCTGTAATTTAGTCTACAATGGTTAAACAGTAATTTTCGAAAAATTCTACGCGGGCTTTGTAGAGATCAGAAACCTTGTCATCGTGAACCCGGCAAACAATATTAAACGGAAAATCGAGGCTGAATGGTTTTACTTCGTAATGCTTTTTCAGCGACCAATAGTTGGAATGATGAATTTTGTATAAACTCTCTTTCAGCGACCAAATTACGGTAAGATAAGCGGTTTCTTTACGCTCTTCGATAAAACCTGCCTCGTCATCATTCAGGAATTTGTGCCTGATTCTGATGATTTTATCATGAAAAGGTTCGATATCTATCCCTACTTTATTCTTAGAGATGGCCAGTGCCGCGAACGGAAACGAGTGGGTAATCGAAATTTCGAAATCACGGGGCTCCAGATAAGGTTCCCGACCGTTGTAAAGGATTTTGTGTTCAGGTAAAATAGATTTCAGTATTTTCCTTACCAAGAGCAGTTCCTTCAGTTTTGTCGGGTGGTAATCCTTCACCTTCTCGTAATTTTCTTCTTCCAACAGGGTTTTAGGATCCAGATCTTCCTTTTCATCATACTTCCAGAGAAGAATGGTGGCATTATGATCTGAAAAATCACGGTATAAAGGCATATTGTAGAAAGAATAACAAATTTGTTTACCTCTGCAAAAGTAATTAATTTTAAGCAATTCATGTGGTAAGTTTTATTGGTCCGATTTAAATCCGGAACTTCTAAAAACTTCACAAAACCGCATTTTTCTTCGGTCTTGGCAAGAACTTTGCGTGCTTTTTTCAAAATTACAAGATATGAACACACTGAAAATCGCTTTAGGCATTGCAGCCACAGCAGCCGGGGCTTATGCCCTAAATAGAATAAGAAAAAATGAATCCCAAAAGGAGCTTGCAACAGCGAACGCAAATTCTGATCATACATCAGGAAACGAAGACAGGGGTCATGTAAAACCCCAAAATCATTTTATTACCGATCCCATCACTGCCACAAAACACAGTGATACGTTTTCGCCGAACTATCAGAGCGCGAATAAAAACGTTCAGTTCCACCAGCGGGGCGTGAGACACAGATAAAACCGTTTTTTCTACTTTAGAAAAGACCGTTTAAAAATTCAAAGAAGAAGCAGCGACTGAAATAGTCGCTGTTTTTTTTCTTAAGCTGCTTAAGCATCTGCTTTAATTTGTAATTTTGCCTGACGAGAATCCCTGCAATGAACAAATACGGCTACCACGATAACATCAGAACATTTTCAACTTTTGAAGAACTTGTAAATTCGCGATTTCAGAGGAATACCAATGCGTTCTGCTGGCAAAGGAATCTGGAAGGAGATTTTCGCGAAATTGTTACCAAATTAAGCTTAAAGGAGGACATCACTGAAGTTTCTGCACCGGATCTTCTCGCACTTCAATTATCGGAGAAAGGAAGTTTGGCCCGCGAAACGATCCTTAATGATTTGGAATTACTTACTGAATTCGGTGCGTCACCTTCGCTTAACCTACTGAAATGTTATGAGCGGGACGACGAATTCAGTTTTATTTCGACCGATGTTTACTCCTTTCATATTGACCGTTCTCCCATTGCTGCAGATACCTTTTTGTGTACTTATTATGGCGCATCAAGCGATATTTTACCCAACCACGAGGCCATACAGAAAATTCTTGATCCAGAAATCAGGGCAAAACTCAGGAAATTACATGATGGAACCGAAGAATCATTTGATACTTTTTTGCAGGAACATTTTTTTGATCTTCATTACCAGCCAAAACCCAATGCCAAACCAATTAATTTAGGAAACGGAAATCTCTGGAGGCTGGCAGTAGATCATCCTTTTCAGGAAGTTTTACCGTGTATTCACCGCGCGCCTACAGAAAACACTGCAGAATACCGGTTGCTCCTGATCTGTTAAAAATTATAGAAATTTTCAATCGCACTCAAACCCAAGCCAAGTTTGACAGTCAGAAGAAAATTGCGTAATTTCGCAAAAATTTTTTCAATTAAAATGGAAACAACTACACAATACGTGCCTTACAAAGTAAAGGACATTTCCCTTGCAGAATGGGGTAGAAAAGAAATTAAATTAGCGGAAGCTGAAATGCCCGGGTTAATGGCCATCCGTGAAGAATACGGGCCTTCTCAGCCTTTAAAAGGTGCCAGAATTGCGGGTTGTCTTCACATGACCATCCAAACGGCGGTTCTTATCGAAACTTTAGTTGCGCTTGGAGCTGAAGTTACATGGTCTTCATGTAATATATTCTCAACCCAGGATCACGCTGCTGCTGCAATTGCTGCTGCAGGAATCCCTGTATATGCCTGGAAAGGTATGAATGAGGAAGAATTCGAGTGGTGTATTGAGCAAACCGTATTTTTCGGTGAAGACAGAAAACCCCTGAACCTTATCCTTGATGACGGCGGAGATTTAACCAATCTTGTTTTCGATAAATATCCTGAGTTAACAAAAGATATTAAAGGACTTTCTGAAGAAACCACTACAGGTGTTCACAGATTATACGAGAGAATGGCGAACGGTACACTGGTAATGCCAGCTATTAACGTTAACGATTCTGTAACCAAATCTAAATTCGATAACAAATACGGATGTAGAGAATCTGCGGTAGATGCCATCAGAAGAGCTACTGATATTATGCTTGCCGGTAAAAGAGTGGTTGTTTGCGGTTACGGAGATGTAGGTAAAGGAACTGCAGCTTCTTTCCGAGGTGCAGGATCTATCGTTACCGTTACTGAAATCGACCCGATCTGTGCGCTTCAGGCTTCTATGGAAGGTTTTGAAGTTAAAAAACTAGATAGTGTGGTTGACAATGCTGACATTATCATCACAACTACAGGTAACTTCAACATCGTACGTGCGGAACATTTCGCTAAAATGAAAGATAAAACCATCGTTTGTAACATCGGCCACTTCGATAACGAAATTGATATGGCATGGTTGAACGAAAACTATGGTTCTACAAAATACGAAGTAAAACCACAGGTTGATGTGTATAATATCGACGGCAAAGAAATCATCATTTTGGCAGAAGGCCGTTTGGTTAACCTGGGCTGTGCAACTGGTCACCCATCTTTTGTGATGAGTAACTCATTCAGCAACCAGACTTTGGCACAAATCGAATTATGGACTAATGCTGAAGCTTACGGAAACGAAGTTTATACTTTACCGAAGCATCTTGACGAAAAAGTAGCGGCTTTACACCTTAAGAAATTAGGTGTTGAACTTGAAACTTTAACTCCTGAACAGGCAAAATACATCGGGGTAACGGTTGAAGGACCATTCAAACCTGAGTACTACAGATATTAATAATTAGCGATCAGCAAAAACAGAAACGCTTTGGATATTCCGAAGCGTTTTTTTATTTAAGATTCTGAGAAAACAATGCTGAAAAGTTGGTCGTATTTATCACCAAGTTTTCGCTTCAACCGCTGCCGTGACTTTTTCACCGCATCCTGGGTAATTCCCAGAAGTGCGGATATTTCCGACGAACTGAAGCCCATTTTCTGGAGAAGAATAATCCTGAGATTTGCGTTTGTAATTTCTGGAAATTCGGTTTTCAGCGTTTGATAAAAATCGGGATATTCTTTCTGAAATTCGCGGCGGAACATCTGCCAGTTTTCTTCAGTCATTAAATGCGAATCCAAGATCTCATGCAGCCTGCCGCTCTCTTCTTCAATGTGAGAGGATGCAGAATTTTTTATCTCCTCTATTTCCGCTGTTAGCTGTTTGATATGATAATTTTTGGTTTTGAGATACTTAATTTGGGCATGCAGCGTTTTTTGCGCTTGTAAAAGGTTTTCTTCGTACCTGTTTTTTTCCAGTTCATGTTCCTTGATTTTTGCATCGTAAATTTGCTGTCTTTTACGCTCTATTCTTTTCGAATGAAAAAAATTGAAAGTCAGCAGAAATGCGACAAGAACTGCTATAACTACTGCTGTTTTTGCAATGAGAGATTCCTTCTGTAAGTCTTCATCCACTTTCTGCATCTGCAGCTGATACTTTGCTTTTTGCGCCATAAGATTCGCGTGAACAAGCGGCAAAGCACCATCGGTAAGTTTAAGTGAATCTTCCAGAACTTTCATTTTTCTTCTGGCTGCAAGCTCTTCACCAGTTCTGTTCTGCTTGCTGTAAATATCAAGTTTAAGCTTAATGATTTCAAGTTCATTATTCTGATAATACGGTTTGGTCTGGGCAATTGCTTCTGCCTTATCCGCAGCCGACTCTGCTTTTTTCCATTGTTGATCTTTTAAGAAAACTTTTGCTAGCACCGTGTAAGCAAACATCGTATTCTGGTCAGTTCCTAATTTTTCGGATATGGCAATGTCTTTTTCCAAGAGCTGAACCGCTTCTTTAAAATTTCCCTGTGTCTCCCGGATACGGCCAAGATTACCGAGTGTTTTGGCGTAGCGGATGTCATCTTTAATAATTTTTGCAGTAACTGATGCCTGTACAAAATATTTTTCAGCATTTTTATAATCATTAGATGCAAAATAATATTGCCCGATGTTGTCTAAAATTTCGGCAAATTCTGAAGTGTTACCTATTGTATGTTGCAAAGCTCTCCGGAGATAAATAATCGCCTCAGCGTTATCACCGATTGTTCCCATATAATAACCGATTCTCTTAAAAGAACTGGCGGGAAAAATCATCTCGCCGGGCGAAATATTCTCAATATGCCTTATTGCATTCAAATAAACAGGCAGCGCTTTGGTCATTTCACGGTAATTATAAAGACATTCGGCATAACAAAGTTGAGTCCAAATAAGCAATGCAGGATCTTTCAGTTTATTTGCTTTTTTAATAGAACTCTCAAAATGCTTTTCAGCCGTAGGGGTTAATCCATCAAAAAGCTCTGTATATGCTTTTCCCATCAATGCTTGGTAAAGCACTTGATCTTTCATGAATTTACTTGTCTTTAATGACTGAAGTATCTTTTTAAAAGCCGCTGTGTCCCGCTGTGAAATTACTTCTGAAGTTTTACTTTGCCACAGCTTTATGTCATTTTCGAAAGACCGGGGATCCACCGGCTGCGCCAAAAAATAAAACTTATTCAGAAAAAAAAGAAAAAAAAGGAGATAAAAGTTTTTCATTCAGCGGATATCGGTGATCGTTAAAGGTTACTCTAAATAAGCAACTGGTAAGGGTTGAGGATTTATAAACGTATAAATCTATTAAAAAAAAGTCACAATTCAACCGACTAGTATGTTTTACATAATAAAATTAGGGTGTTTTAACCATATAAGTATTAAAAAGTATAAATATATTTGCAATAACACAAAAACACAACATGATGAAATTAAATTTAGTGCCAGGGTTCCTGGTCGCTTGTGCATTCTGCTATGCGCAGATTGGCATCGGCTCTAACGTCACCACTTTCGACGATTCGGAAGTTCTGAAAATTGTTTCTGCCAATAAAGGTGTCCTTCTCCCCAATGTATCTATCCCTAATCTCAACAGCGCCGCACCCGTAGTGAATCCTGCTAATTCGCTTATGGTGTACAATACGAACGCCAGTACGGGAAAGGGATTTTACTTTTGGAAAGACAATAAATGGAACCCATCTTTGGATACGGCAAACATTTATAAATATTTAGGAATAGTCCGTTCCGAGTCGGCAGTTTCTACAGGTGGAGTTAATGACAGTACACCGATAACTGGCGTATCCTACACTATGGGTGAGGCACCCTCTGTTCATGATTTTCAACTTATTCCCGGTTTATCAAAAACGATTTCAATTTACTCTCCTCAAAATACAGTTTCGGTTTCCGGAAGTGGTATTGTACAGGTAAATTCGGCGGCCTCAGACAACACCTTTATGTCGTATTCAATTGCACTTTTTGTCGATTCTCAGTTAGCCGGTGTGCGAAACTTTATTATTAACGGTAATGAAAACTGTTTGTACAATGATTTCAATGTTTATTTTAACATTAACAATCTGGGCGTTGGGAATCATCTGATTGAGTTGAGAGAAACATTAAGGGTAACTCAGGTGGCAACCCAAAGCATCACCTTTGGATCTAAACATTCCGCATGCAACAACCTTAGTCCATTAATGGACAAGTCGATCATGACCGTACAAACTTCTGAAAAACCGTAAAAATTTACTATGAAAAATCTATATTTACTAATGCTGATCATGGCATCATACACGTTTTCGGCACAGGTCGGAATTAACACCAGAACTCCACATCCATCTGCAAGTTTAGACATTCGTTCAAGCAATAAAGGTGTTTCTTTTCCTCAGGTTTCATTACAAAGCATAAATGACGTCTCGACAATACCGAATCCTAAAGAGTCACTCATCATCTATAATACCAACAATGCAATCGGTGGAAAAGAAGGATTTTATTATTGGAATCAAATAAAATGGGAATATTTGTTTACCGACATTAATCAGGAAAGCCTGATGAATCAAATGAAATACTATTCATCTAATTCATCAACGGCTTTTACATTCACCAGAACTTCTCCTAATCAATTCTTAGGCTACATGGCCCATGTTTCAGGTGAAACATTAAATACAGCCCAATGGACTGTTATACCAGATCTTACAAAATCTATTGTGATTGACAGACCTCAAAACGATTTATTGCTTAATATAAATGGCATGTATCAGGCAAGCAATACCTCCGCTAACAATACCGGCGGCATTTCCTCGACTATCGGCTTTTTTGTTGATGATAAACTTATAGATGTTAAACCCCTCTATCTTGATTTTCAGTCAGCATGTTCATACAGACAGTTTATGATATATGGTATTGCGAAAAATTTAAGTCCAGGTAATCACACGGTGAAATTTGCGATACGGAATATTTCAGCACCTAACATCAGCGGACTAACAGTGACCTACGGTGCGCCAAATAGTTCATGCAGTTCATTAACCAGTTTCGAATCAGCAATGAGCAGTACCATTACAATCAATCAACCTTATTCTTTTTAGTTATGAAAATTTTAACCCTCATATTTACCTATTGCCTGATGAGTTTTATAAAAATAAATGCACAGGTTCTCATTGCCACAAATACCTCAATTGTAAATGCTCCGGATCCTAGCGCGGTTCTACATATTGCAGATGATAAAAGAGGAGTTCTCTTTCCCGCTGTTGCCCTTAGCAGCAGTAGCGATATTGTTACAGTACCTACCCCTGTACAAGGCTTACTCGTACAAAACACCACGACCAACAAACTCAATTTCTGGGATCAGGGAAAGTGGAACAAAACCTTTGAAATTGCAGATGGCTTGGCCATTATCAAGCAAACCGAAAACACTTCCGGCAACTCAACAGCAAGTACTACCATCAGTAATTTCCCTTCTACCATGCCGCTATTTTCGCTGAATAGTAATACAACTGGATGGACAAATTTAAATGCTACGACTACCATTACCATCACAAAAACAACAAATACCAATCTTATTATTGCTGAGGGGATGGCTCAAATTAATAATGCGAGCGACACCAATCAAAAATTTCAGTTTGCCGTTGGTGTCTTTGTAAATGGCCAGCTAAAGCTAGCCAATAAATACACTTCATCGGGAAGAGATTTTGTTTGTGACTGGAAAAAATTTAATCTTGCCGGCGTATTTAATGACTTGCCTATTGGAACACATACTGTATCGATTTACGGTAGAAACCTACCAGCAATTACAACTGGATATAACTCAATAACATATGGGGGCAACACCAGCAACTGTTCAAATATCAACAATGATATGGCAAGAATTTTTGTCACAGCACAAGTAACTCAATAAAAATAAGAGAGAGAATAAATCAATTTCGGATGAAAATACATTCAACAAATAACTCATAATCAACATATTAAACGTTATTATGTTATTTGTCCCCTATTTGTCCCCCCTATATTTTATGCTTTAAAGGCTCACCTTTATATATTTGCAATACTTTATACGGAGCATCACAGTTATCAACTGAACAACAACACAAATGCTGGAAAGAAAATTAAGCTCCGAATTATTACTCCTCAGGTTAATGACCTGAGGAGTTTTTATTATAAATTAAATGACCTAAATTTGTTCGTATGTAAACGGATCGATTAAACAATCGATTTCTCACCTCAATTCGCTCACCATGAAAAAATTATTTTCAATATTTCTTATTACCGTTTTTCTCTCGGTTTCCGCACAGGACAAACCTGCTTTCTGGAACGAAATACAAGAATTTAAAACACTCAACGTAAAAGCGCCGCCACCAAAAAATGCAATTCTCTTGTTAGGCAGTTCTTCTTTCACCATGTGGAAAGATGTGGATCGCTATTTTCCCGAGTATTTATTAATTAACCGGGGTTTTGGAGGTTCGAGTCTGTATGACTTAAATTTTTACTCAGATGAACTTTTAGCACCTTACGCTCCCCGACAAATCATAATTTACTGTGGAGAAAACGATTTCGCAGGCAACGAAAACCTGAAACCTAAAGAAGTCTTCAACCGATACAAAAATTTCTACTCAGAAATACGCAAATATTATCCAAATATTCCGGTGGCTTATGTATCGATTAAATTATCACCCAGCAGAAAACATCTCTGGCCAAAATTTATTGCTACCAACGCAATGATTAAAAAGTTTATGGACCGAAAACCTAACGCTGAATATATTGATATCACTAAAGCGATGAACGGCCCCAACGGAAAAGTACGTGAAGATTTATTTCTGGAAGACATGCTCCACATGAAAGCCGAAGGTTACCAAATATGGCAAAAAGAAATGGCTCCTTATCTCAGGAAGCCATAAATTAAAAACGTGTCTGCTTTAGAAATCTACAAAAAACAGCATTTATTTTTTCTTTTTTGCCTTAGCTTTCGCTTTTTGCTGGCCACGGTTTACCCCTTTTGTTTTAGGAGGATTTCTTTTCGTAGGTCCGCCCCAGTTTTCTTTTTTGTTTTTGTCTTTTTTCTCGTGGAATGCGCCGCCGCCTGGTTCAATCTTTACGGTATGTGCATTTTTCATCACGATTTCATCTTTTTCCGAAGGAATTTTCACGGGGTTAATTTTCACTTCTGAAGGAAATTCCTTAACCACAACAGATTTATCCATCAGCAATTCGATGTCAAGGAGAAGAGTTTCTTCTTTTTTAGTCACAAATGATACCGAAATTCCATTTTTATCTGCTCTACCCGTACGCCCGATTCGATGAATATACTGTTCCGGAATTTCGGGAATTTCAAAATTAATCACATGCGTAATATCCGAAATATCGAGACCTCTCGCCATAATATCAGTAGTAATTAACCCACGGATTTCCTGATTTTCGAAGCTTCTCATCGCGTTGAGACGGTAATTCTGCGATTTATTGGAGTGAATTACATCAAACTCATCAGGGAAAAGTTCTTCAATCTTCGTATAAAGATAATCGGCGTGTTTTTTATTGTTACAGAAAATCAACACTTTAGAAAAATCTTTGTCAGTATTAAGTAAATGTTCTAACAGATTAATTTTCGTATTGAAGTTCTCCACTTTATAGGCCAGCTGTTCTATTTTTTCAAGCGGAGTTCCGGATTTTGCAAGAGAAATTTCCACAGGATTTGCGAAATATTCATCCAATACTTCGTCTACCGCTTCCGTCATTGTCGCGGAAAAAAGAATATTCTGTCTTTTTTCTCTCATCATCGTAAAAATATTCGCCAGCTGAGATTTAAAACCAAGATTCAGCATCTCATCAAATTCATCAACAATAAGCTTCTGAACTTCCTTCAGAGAGATGGCATTATCAATCGCCAAATCCATGATTCGGCCCGGTGTCCCGATTAAAATATCGCACCCTCCATCGAACAGAAGTTTTTGGGTTTTGATGTTTACACCGCCATAAATTCCAATTACCCGGGCAGTAATATTTTGCGTGAGATTTTTGGTAATTTCAGTTACCTGCACCACCAGTTCTCTGGTAGGAACAAGGATTACTATGGTTGGATTTCCGTTTTTGTTGTATTTCCAGGTTTTTAAAACGGGCAGTAAATAAGCCAGCGTTTTTCCGGTTCCGGTTTGGGCAATACCCATCACATCGCGGCCTGAAAGTATAGGTTTTAGAGACTTTTCCTGAATCGGTGTCGGTTCAAATAAATTTGAATCTGCTAATACATCAAGAATTTTTTCCGGCAATTCGAAATCGGCAAAAGTGATTTTTTCCATTTTGCAAAGATATGTTTTTTAGAGGATTAAATTATTTTGTAATTTGGATGGATGAAAAAGTATATTTTCTTACTCTCATTTTTTCTTTTTTCGTGTTCTGATAAAAAGGAAAAAAGTACTGAAATTTTAACTCCGGAATCTAACACTACTGAAATCACAGAACCGCTTCCGCAGGCTGAAAATGCTGCACTAACTACATGGATAAGCTATTACAGAGAAACCAATCCCGATTTCAGTGCTGAAAAATTCGCTGTTACTACTACATCCCCAATCACTTATTACCCAAGTAACGTGAAGGTAATGAATGAAGAAGGTTTTAACGAAATCTACAAGCCGTTTTTCGTTTTCAGTGAAAGTAAAAACCAATATCTGGATTTCGACAGTTACCAATGGAATATTGCTGCGGACGGACGCGCAAGCTTCGAAGCCGATCAGGAAGTTGCATTAGTTGATTATAAAAATAAAAAGGCGCAGCGCATCGCATTTTTTGGTCCTTCCTATTCTGTCGAGGAAGCTTACTGGAAAGGCGATTCTGTTGCTGTTCTTCTGGGTAACTCTTACGAAAAAGTACCTTTTATGATGAAATACAATTTCAAAAAGAAAACCGTTGAAAATTTACAGTATCCCGATACTTTGAAATTCGACATTCCTTATTCCAAAGTAAGACTGCAGAAATTCGGGATTAAAACTGAATAAAAAAACGCACCGGTTAGATGCGTTTCTATTTTCTTATTCCCATTCGATGGTTGCAGGTGGTTTGCTCGAAATATCATAGGCAATTCTGTTGATACCTTTCACTTCGTTAATGATTCTGTTGGATACGTTTTCCAAGAATTCCCATGGGAATTTACTGAATGTTGCTGTCATGAAATCCGTCGTATTAGCAGACCGAACGACCGCAGTATATTCATAAGTTCTTTCATCGCCCATTACGCCAACAGATTTTACGGGAAGCAAAACCACAAACGCTTGAGAAACAGTTTCGTACAAATTATTTTTATACAGTTCATTGATGAAAATATCATCAGCTTCCTGTAAGATTTTCACTTTTTCTTCATCTACTTCACCCAAAATCCTGATTCCTAATCCAGGTCCCGGGAAAGGATGACGATGAACCAAATGATGCGGTATACCAAGCTCTTCGCCTACTTTTCTTACTTCATCTTTAAATAATTCTCTCAAAGGTTCAAGCAATTCAAAATCCATTTCTTCGGGAAGTCCGCCCACATTGTGATGCGATTTGATTACTGCTGAAGGACCTTTCACCGACTGGCTTTCAATAACATCAGGATAGATGGTGCCTTGAGCGAGGAATTTTGCACCTTCTATTTTGTGCGATTCTTCATCAAAAACATCAACGAACTCGTTCCCGATAATTTTTCGCTTTGCTTCCGGATCCGAAACACCTTTCAATTTGGCCATAAACCGATCTTTCGCATCGATCAATTTGATGTTCAAGTGAAAATGTTCACCATAATTTTTCATCACTTTTTCAGCCTCATCTTTTCTTAAAAGACCGGTATCCACAAAAATACACTGTAACTGATCGCCGATGGCTTTATTAATTAAAACTGCAGCAACAGAGGAATCTACTCCACCGGAAAGACCAAGAATCACCTTCTGATCTCCCACTTTTTCTTTGATTTCGGCAACTGTTTTATCGATATAATTGGTGAGTTTCCAGTTTTTGGGAGCTTTACAGATATTGAATACGAAATTATCGATCATTCTTGCTCCTTCTTCCGTGTGGGATACTTCCGGGTGAAACTGAACGCAGTATATTTTCCGTGATTCATCTGAAATGGCAGAAATAACATCGGTCATTCCATTAATATTAAAACCTTCGGGAACTGTTTCCACTTCGTCGAAATGGCTCATCCACACGGTTGAAAACCTACTAACTCCCGAAAGAAACGCATTGGATTTTTGGATCTGAAGTTTTGCTTTTCCGTATTCGCCTTTCTCGCCTTTTTTTACTTTACCGCCTAACAAATGGGTGGTAAGCTGCATTCCGTAACAGATTCCCAACACAGGAATTCCTTTTTCAAACAGCGCTTTATCAACCAAATGTGCGTTTTCAGCGTTCACCGAACTTGGTCCGCCAGACAAAATAATTCCTGAAGGATTGCGCGACAAAATTTCGTATAAAGGAGTGTCGAACGGAAGAACTTCGGAATAGACGCCAAGCTCACGGATTCGTCTGGCGATGAGTTGGTTATATTGTGACCCGAAGTCGAGGATAATGATACCGTTATTCATGTATGATTTTTACTTTTTATGTTTTCCTTTTAGTTTATAAGGAAAGAAAACGTTTTTATGACTTGATTTATTATTTTTCCAGAAAATACTGATAAACAGATATTTATTTAAAAACAGCCAGGAAATGGTAGAAAAAAAGCGTGATTCTTCACGCCTTTTTCTGTATTAAAATTTACCTATATCGTCTCTGTAGGTTTCGTAATCGAAGCTTACGGTTTTGGCATCTTCGTAAACCAATTTTCTAGCCTCTTCGTAAGAATCTGCTGTTGCCACCAGACTCAGTACACGTCCACCGGAAGTAAGGATTCTGTCGCCTGCCTTTTTAGCACCTGCGAAAAGAACCTGGCTGTTCTTAACTTTATCCAGGTTTCTTATTTCAAAACCTGTTTCAATTTTTCTTGGATAACCGCCAGAACACATCACGAGGCACACTGCTTTTTCGTCTTTGAATTTCAGTTCTATATCCTTTCCTTCAAGACAGTCATTAATCACATCGAACAGCTTGTTTTCCATGAGTGGCAGGATCACCTGTGTTTCCGGATCGCCCATTCTCATATTATATTCCAGAAGGAACGTTCCGTCTGCAGTAACCATCAAACCAAAGAAAATAAATCCTTTGAAATGAATATTGGCAGTGCTGAAACCTGCTAAAGTTGGTTCAAGAATATTTTTTTCGAAATCTTTGTAGTGTTCGGAAGTAAATTCTGGGCTTGGGGCTACACTTCCCATTCCGCCGGTATTGGGACCGGTATCTCCGTTTCCTGCTTTTTTATAATCTTTCACCGGGATACACGGAAAAAGTTTTTTTCCGTTCGAAAATGCGATAATCGAAGCTTCGAAACCTTTCAGATATTCTTCGATCACCAACTGAATTCCGGCATCGCCATAAATTCTTTCGATCATAAATTTATGGATGGTGGACTCGGCTTCAGCTAAATTATCAGCAATCACAACTCCTTTACCACCTGCAAGTCCACTGGCTTTAATAACGATCGGAAATTTCTGATTTCTTACATATTCAACCGCATCGTGATAAGCATCAAAAACAACCGCTTTGGCCGTTTTGATGTTATTGGTCTGCATGAATTTCTTAGAGAAAGCTTTACTTCCTTCCAGTTCGGCAGCTCTTTTTTCCGGACCGAAAATTTTAAGGCCATGTTTTTTGAATTCATCTACAATTCCTTCTACTAGTGGAGCTTCGGGACCAACAATCGTAAGATCAATTCTTTCTTTAATTGCAAAATCTCTTAACCCTTCCACACTTTCGTCATATACATTCTGGCCGAGCTGGCCTGTGGTTACCGTGCCTTTGGCAAAGTATAATTTAGATATTCTGCTGTCGTCTTTCAGCTTAAGTGCGAGGGCCGATTCGCGGGCTCCATTTCCTACGATTAATATTTTCATGTGAGTTTACTTAATGTTTGTGCTCTCCAAAATTACTAATTTGAATATGAATTTCAAATTTACCGGAGCGAAAAATTTCTTAATTAACAGTTAAACCCGCGTTTTTAAGTGAGCGGAAGCACCTGTTTTTTACTTAATGCAAAAAGTGGCGCATTCCTGTAAACATCATCGGAATTCCGTGTTCGTTTGCCGCTTCAATGCTTTCTTCATCTCTCATACTTCCGCCTGGCTGAATGATTGCTTTGATACCTTCTTTCGCACAGAAATCTACCACGTCTCTGAAAGGAAAAAATGCATCAGAAGCTAAAACCAGATCACCGGAAAATTTCTCTTTTGCCCGTTCTACAGCATGTTGCGTTGCCCAGATTCTGTTTACCTGTCCGCCACCAATTCCCAGAGCCTGAATTCCGTTGGAAACTACAATCGCGTTAGATTTCACATATTTTACCACGCGCTGGGCAAATAATAGTGCTTTTTCCTGCTCTGCAGAAGGTTTAAAAACCGTTACCGTTTCTATTTTATCAGAAAACTGGTTATCGTTATCCTGAACCAAAATTCCACCATCAATTTTCACCCAGGTTTGTTTATCGGAAACCGGATTTTTAATTTTAATGATTCTCAGGTTCTTTTTCTTTCTTAAAATTTCGAGTGCATCAGCATCAAAATCCGGAGCCATCACAATTTCCAGGAATGTTCTGTTGAGTTCTTCTGCTGTGGCAGCATCCACCTTGAAATTCATCCCGATAATTCCGCCAAAGATGGAAACCGGATCGCATTCGAATGTTTTTGTGTACGTTTCGAGTGCCGAACTTCCCACGGCAACGCCACATGGTGTGGAATGTTTCACCGCACAACAGGCCATTTCTTCTTTGAATTCATTCACCACCTTCCAGCATAAATCCATATCGCGAAGGTTGTTGAAAGAGAGTTCTTTACCGCCGAGAATATCAAAATCTTTCATCGCGCCGTTCTCGGTTGTTGAGGCATAATATGCTGCAGACTGGTGCGGGTTTTCACCGTATCTGAGGTCTGAAACTTTTTTATAGGAAGCATTTAGATATTGCGGATAAGCTTCATCGAGCAACATTTTAGAAATCGCTCCGTCATATGCGGAAGTAAGGTTGAACACTTTCCCGGCCAGTTTTTTACGCGTTTCCATAGTTGTATCTCCTGTTTCAGAAATTTCCTGTTGAACTTTTTCATAATCTTCAACATCGGTAATCACCGTTACAGCATTGAAATTCTTGGCGCCGGATCTCAACATGGAAGGCCCGCCTATGTCAATAAATTCAACTTTTTCATCGAGAGAAATATCAGCGTTTGCATTTTCGAAAAATGGATAAAGATTAACAATTACCATGTCGATAAGCCCAATACCATGTTCCTGAACGGTTTTCATGTGCTCTTCGCTGTTGCGAACTGCAAGTAGGCCGCCGTGAACTTTTGGGTGAAGTGTTTTTACTCTTCCGTCAAGCATTTCCGGAAATTCTGTAACCTCTTCAATCTGAATCGGGTTCAACCCCGCGTCTTTCAGATGTTTGAATGTTCCGCCGGTGGAAATCAGTTCGTAATTTTTTTCTTCTAAAAATTTTGCAAAACCGATGAGTCCGGATTTATCGGAAACAGAGATCAGTGCTCTTTTTTTTGACATTTTT
>NZ_DAMBHK010000031.1:0-25313 GCF_032060305.1 Kaistella sp.
GTGCCTCGTCGATGGTTCCCTGAAAAATCAGTGAATTTAGATCCGCAATGGATGCAATCGTTGTTCCCGCATTGAAAGAGTTTGCTTCAATAACCTGGCTTCCGACTTTTACAGGAACTTCGAGTACAGTTCCATTAGCTTTCGAGCGGATTTGTGTGGTAGCCAAACCTGCAAGTTCGGGAGTCGCACCGGTTCTGGCGATTTGCAAGTTTTTCTGAGCAGTCTGCAGTTGCTGCTGGGCATTTCTCAGCTGCTGCTGCATTGATTGAAGTTGCTGCTGAGCAGAAATATATTCCTGTTTAGATATTACACCTTGCGTATAAAGCCTCTGCTGCATGGCAAACTGCTGTTGCTGGTTGTTTACATTAGCTCGTGCATTGCTAATTTGGAGGTTGGCATTATTGATCTCCTGCTGGGCGGCATTCACGTTCTGAACGCTTGGTACAATTCTTAATGTGGCAATGAGTTGTCCTGCAGTGACCTGATCACCTTCATCAACCAGGATTTTATCGATAATTCCCGACATATTGGGTTTAATTTCGATCTCTTCGCGCGGAACAATGTCTCCAGTTGCCATCACTTTATCGTCCATATTCTGAACTACCGGTTTTTTGGTGAGGAATGTTTCGCTCTCTTTGCTGTTTGATTTGATGAGGTAAGAGATTCCGGAGATTAATGCAACCGCTAAAATCAGTCCCAAAAAAATGTAAATTCCTTTTTTTAAAGTGAACTTCTTTTTCATATTGTAGTTTATTTTTTTAATATTTTTCTTTTTTTTTAATGAATTATTCAGAACGTAAGGCTTCAATCGGCCGGATTCTCACCGCTCTTTGTGCCGGGATCATTCCGATAATTAAACCTAGAATCACCATCACCGACATGGCGGCGAAAACTTCCAGATAATTTACCGTTGGATTATAGAAAGGGAATTTGTCCTGATCCTTGGTTAAAATATTAAGAACCATCAGCAGAAAAATCCCGATGATAAATCCTAATAAGCCTGAAACCAGTGTTATTACCACACTTTCCAGCAGAATCTGATTTCGTACTTCCGCGGGTTTTGCACCTAAAGCCCGCCGGATTCCGATTTCTTTGGTCCTTTCTTTTACTGTAATTAATAAAATATTAGAAATGGCGATAACCCCTGCCAGGATGGTCAAAGTTCCCACGATTATTGTTAAAAGCTGCATTCCCGTCAAAAATCCGGTAAGTTTCTTGAATTCTTTACCAAGGTTGAAACTCCCGAAAGCATTGGTGTCTTCGGGCGATACATGATATTTTTGTTTGAGTTCGGATTTCACTTTTTCTTCAACAATACTCAAATCCGCATCGGGCTTGCTTACAATGGCAAAGAATCCTACTTTGTCGCCGTCGTTATACATTTTTGTAAATGTGGAAAGCGGGATGTATGCCGACTGGTCATTTTCGGGACCGCCACCCTGTTTTGCACGGAAAACTCCGATTACGTGGAAGAAAATCCCTTTCACATTCACCAGTTTTCCCAGTGGATTTTCGTTCTTTTTGGCATCGAAAAAGTTCTTGTAAATCTCTTCACCAATAACGATTACATTTTTGCTTCCTGTAACATCTGCGTCATTAATATATCTTCCGTAAATGAGTTTTTTCTGGGAAATTTTGTTTCCGATCGGGTAATCTCCGGTTAAGGTATAAGTAGCTTTTTTTCCGTTTCGTGAAAAGCTTTCGCCCGGACTTCCGAAATTTCCGCGCGAATTCTGGGGCGAGATATAATCAATCTCCTGAATTTTTCTCGGCAGCATTTCCAGATCGCTTAAATGGAGATTCATTTTTCTGCCTTTTGCAAATCCATCGTAAGGAATTGTTGTGTTTTGTGCCCAAAGAAAAATGGAGTTGGTAGCGAACCCTGAAAATATTTTGTCGAAACCATTTTCCATTCCTTTTGCGGCGCCAAGAAGGGCGACAAACAGAAACATGCCCCAACCCACTCCAATCATGGTAAGAAAGGTTCGTAACTTATTATTCCGGAGGGAATGATAAATTTCTTGCCAGGTGTCTATTTTGAAAATGATGTTCATTTTGCTTTTCTTGTTAATTTTTATTCTGCTCTCAAGGCTTCAATAGGTTTAATTTTGCTCGCTCGGTACGCCGGTACAAATCCGGCAATAAGCCCGGAAATCACTAAGCTTATAAAGGCCACAATAATTAATCCCCAGCCCACGGATGGGTCTTTAATGAAATATTTCTCTAAACTGTCGCCAATAAGTGCGAGCGACATTACGCCTAAAGCAACACCTATAATCCCTGAAATTACTGTAATCACAACACTTTCCTGCATAATTAATCCTACAATACTGCTTGGTTTTGCGCCGATTGCTTTTCTAACACCGATTTCCTGCGTTCTTTCTTTTACGATATACACCATAATGTTGCTGATTCCGATAATTCCGGCGAGCAAAGTTCCCATTCCAATGAAACCTACAATCAGCGTGATAATGAACAAAAACTGAATGGTATCACCCATGTTTTTAGCATTATTCCGTACGATAATTGCGTTTTCATCATCCGGCGAAACTTTATTTTTCGCTTTGAGTTCTTTCTGAAGCTGGTCTCCGTATTTTATCGCCTGATCTGGCGAAAGTTTGCTGTCGTATGTAATGTAAATGTTGCTTACAGTATCCGAACCTTTCTTCATTTGCTGCAAAGTGGTGATGGGCACTGTGATAACGCGTTCTTCGAAATCGCCGCCATCATCAGAAAATACACCGATTACTTTGAAGAAGGTTCCGTTGATGTCGAGATCTTTTCCGATCGCGCCGCCATCTTTTATCAAATCGCGCTGAACCATTCTTCCGATCACCGCCACATTTTGTTTGAGGCTTAAATCTCTGCTGTTGAGGTACCGGCCTTCCGTTAGTTTGCGGTCTTCGATAACGATTTCTTCGGGGTTGGCACCGTTGATCTGGTAGCTGCCGCTTTCTTTGCCGTATTTCACGGTCATGCTGGTTGTGTATCGGGGAGTTGAATTTTCAACTTTGGTGGAATCTGAACTTACTGCCAACTCGTAATCATCATTTTTGAGGATGATCTGTCGGTCCGACTGAAGTCCGCCGTAAGCAATTGTAGTTTTGCCGCTAAAGATTGAGATTAAATTGGCTGCATCGCGGGTAAAGCCTTCTGTAAAAGCGTTTTTAAGCCCGGTCCCGATTCCGAAAAGTACAATAAAAATATAGAGTCCCAACGCCACCGTAAATCCCGACAGCACCGTTCGCAATAAATTACTGCGAATTGATTCAAAAATTTCTCTCCAGCGGTCTATATCAAACATATCATTTAACGTTCAGGATTTTGGTTTAAGCGAGAACACGTTGGGTGATAAACTCATCGCTCTCTATAATTCCGTCTTTTAGAATTACATTTCTTTTGGTTTCTGCGGCTACATCGGGTTCGTGAGTCACTACAATGATGGTTTTGCCGCTTCGGTTGATTTCCTGAAGCAGTTTCATAATATCGTAAGTGGTTTTAGAATCCAGCGCTCCGGTAGGTTCGTCGGCAAGAATAATTTTTGGGTCTGTAATTAAAGCCCGTGCAATGGCGACTCTTTGTTTCTGTCCGCCTGAAAGTTCATTCGGAAGATGACTTGCCCATTCGGCAAGACCTACTTTTTCCAGATATTCCATGGCTTTTTGGTTGCGTTCTTTTCTGGAGACATTTTGGTAATAGAGTGGGAGCGCAACATTCTCCAGCGCAGTTTTGTAACCGATAAGGTTGAACGACTGGAAGATAAATCCCAGAAATTTGCTTCGATATTCTGCGGCTTTTACTTCGGATAAATGTTCAATAGGGATTCCGTCGAGATTGTAAACACCAGAATCTTTTTCATCCAGAATACCAATAATATTGAGCAGGGTAGATTTTCCGGAACCCGAACTTCCCATAATCGAAACAAACTCACCTTCTTCAATGGTGAGGTTTATTCCCTTCAGAACATGAAGCTTGCTCTTTCCCGTATCGTAAGATTTATGTAAGTCCTTTATTACTACCATGGAGCGCAGAAGTTTATTTAAAAGATAAGTATATAGAAACTGCGGTTTGTTACAACTGTGGTTTTGTTTTTTAAATACCATATGTTTAATAAATATGTATTTGTTATAAGATGTTTTCAGGTATGTGTTTAATGAAAAAAGACTGTTGATGTCGTGTTTGTTTTGTTGTTCCCGGCAAAATAGGTAGCAGTGCGAGGTCTGTGTGATTGTGGAAAACTTTTACTGCTTAAAGTCAGAGATTTAATTTTTATCGCTTTTAATATCACATTCAATTCTCTACTTTTGTGCTTCACGCTTACCGGAAACAATATCTAAGTTTTAAAGCCCAATAAATAAATCAATTAGCTGTATAGCAGTAAGTTGATTGGGATTGAAATGTTTCCTGAGCCTTAAATTAATCAATTTTTAAAGTACAATACGTTATGGGGATTTTTGATAAAAGAGTAAGTTACAAACCATTTGAATATCCGGAGGTTTTGCAGTTCGTAGAAGCGATTAACAAATCATTTTGGGTGCATTCTGAGGTAGATTTTACGGCAGATGTACAGGATTTTCACTCGCAGCTTGAGCCCCATGAAAAAAACGCGATTAAAAACGCTCTTTTAGCGATTGCCCAGATCGAAGTTTCTGTAAAAACTTTCTGGGGAAATCTTTATAACCACATGCCGAAACCAGAACTCAACGGTTTGGGTTCTACTTTTGCAGAATGTGAATTCCGCCACTCTGAAGCGTATTCAAGATTGCTGGAAGTGTTGGGATATAACGACGAGTTTTCAAAAGTTGTCGAGATTCCTGCGATTAAAAAGAGAATCGATTTTCTTTCGAACGTTTTAAGGCATGCCAATTCCACCACGCCGAAAGAATATGTTTCGTCGCTTCTGCTTTTCAGTATCCTGATCGAAAACGTATCGCTTTTCTCACAGTTTGCGATTATTTTGTCGTTCACAAGATTCAAAGGTTACATGAAAAATGTAAGCAACATTATTGCGTGGACTTCCGTTGACGAACAGATTCACGCCAATGCAGGAATTTATCTGATCAATAAAATCCGTGAAGAACAGCCGGAATTACTAACAGATTCTGATATTGAAGATATTTACACGCTGGTTGATCATTCGATTACCGTGGAAGAAGAAATACTGGACTGGATTTTCGAATTCGGCGAAATCGATAATTTCACGAAAGAAGATCTGCTGAACTTTATGAAATACCGCGTAGACGACAGTCTGAAGAAAATCGGCATGAAAACCCGCTACAACATTTCGCCGGAACAGTACCGACCAATGATTTGGTTTGAAGAAGAAGTTTTCGCCAATTCTATGGATGATTTCTTTGCGAAAAGACCGGTAGATTATACCAAGCACGATAAGAGTATTACGGAAAACGATTTGTTTTAAGTTGAGTGGCGCGAGCGAAGCGAGCGTCAATACAGCAAATTATTATCAATAGGAACGGGCTTTAGCCCGTTTATGTCGAAGAAAGCATAATCGGCTTTAGCCAAAACCTATTTTACGCTGAGAACCGTCGAAAGAAAAACGAAAGAACTTTTAGCCCCGATTGCAGCGGCATCCTTTTTTGGTGATTGAGCGGAGCCGAAATCAACAAAAAAGATACAGCGGAAAGCGGGACAGGTTTTGAAAAAAAGCAAAAATCGGGTTGCTCCTGAAAATAGAAAATTAATAACGCAGAAAGCAAAAGCCAACTGCCAAAAAGCATACAAATGGAAGAAAATACAAATATCTGGTGGCTCAACGAAGAGTCCGAACAAATGCTGAACCGCGGTTACCTTTTGAAAGGCGAAACCGTAAAAGGTGCCATCGAAAGAATTACCACTGCCGCAGCCAAAAGATTATACAAACCTGAACTTCAGCCGGCTTTCGAGGAAATGATAACCAAAGGCTGGATCAGTTTTTCGTCGCCGGTTTGGGCGAATATGGGAACCCAGCGCGGTTTGCCGATTTCATGTTTCAACGTTCACGTTCCGGATAATATCGAAGGAATTACCCACAAACTGGGCGAAGTGATCATGCAGACGAAAATTGGAGGCGGAACTTCCGGCTATTTCGGGGAACTGAGAAACCGTGGAACTGCCGTAACCGACAACGGAAAATCCTCCGGTGCTGTTTCTTTCATGAAACTTTATGATACCGCGATGGATGTGGTTTCACAGGGCGGTGTCCGACGTGGAGCTTTTGCCGCTTATCTGGATATTGATCACGGTGATATTGAAGAATTTCTTTCCATTAAAGATATTGGAAGTCCGATTCAGAACCTTTTTACGGGAATCTGTGTGCCTGATTACTGGATGCAGGATATGATTGATGGCGATATCGAAAAACGAAAAATCTGGGCGCGCGTTCTGGAAAGCCGTCAGCAGAAAGGTTTGCCGTATATTCTTTTCTCCGATAATGTGAACAGAAACAAGCCTCAGGTTTACAAAGATTTGGGAATGACCATCAATGCGAGTAACCTTTGCTCGGAAATTATGCTGCCGTCTTCCAAGGAAGAATCTTTTATCTGCTGTCTGTCTTCGATGAACCTCGAATTATACGACGAATGGAAAGATACCGACGCCGTAAAACTTGCCATTTATTTCCTTGATGCGGTTTTATCTGAATTTATTGAAAAAACTGAAGGGAATTATTACCTCACAGGAGCCAGAAACTTCGCTTTACGTCACAGAGCGCTTGGGTTGGGCGTTTTGGGTTATCATTCTTATCTGCAGAAAAACATGATTCCGTTTGAAAGTTTTGAAGCGACACAGTTTAACGCAAGGGCTTTCAGACAGATTAAAGAACAGTCGATTGCGGCATCACAGGAACTGGCCAATATTTATGGCGAACCGGAATTGCTGAAAGGTTACGGAATGCGGAATACCACCACCATGGCGATTGCTCCTACCACTTCAAGCTCTGCGATTTTGGGTCAGACTTCACCGGGAATTGAACCTTTTGCTTCGAATTATTACAAAGCAGGTTTGGCAAAAGGAAATTTCATGCGTAAAAACAAATATTTGGCAAAACTCCTTCAGGAAAAAGGTCTCGATAACGAGGAAACGTGGAGAACAATCATGCTGAATCACGGTTCTGTACAGCATTTAAATGAGCTTACGGAAGAAGAAAAAGCAGTTTTCAAAACGTTCAGAGAAATTTCTCCGATGGAAATTATTTCTCAGGCAGCGCAAAGACAGCAGTATATCGATCAGGCGCAGTCTCTGAATTTGCAGATTCCGTCAACCATGCCGGTAAAAGACGTCAATTACCTTTACATCGAAGCGTGGAAAAAAGGCGTAAAAACTTTGTATTACCAAAGAAGTTCGTCTGTTTCCAAGGAAATGATGGTGAATTTTGTAACCTGCTCGAGTTGTGAAGCGTAAACAAAAATAGTTTAGATAAAAAGCCTCAGAATTTTCTGAGGCTTTTTTGTTGTTTAAAATTTCGTTTTTACCTCTGCCATTTCCGGGATATGAATTGAGGTCCCGAACTCTTTATTTAAATTTTCAATAAAATACGCGGAAAGCAGCGGCGAAGCTTTTTCAATGTTCTGGTGAACAAAGAAATAGAGTTTTTCCAGACCTTTTTCCTTCCATATTTTGATTCTCTCGATCCAATCGTCGAGTCTTGTGTAGTCACTTTCAGCATTGGCTCCCACATAACGGATAAATGCCACCGGAGTGGTAAGCCTCATGTGCAGCATATCTCGCCGTCCTGCGGTATCTACAATGATATTTGTGATTTGGTGCTTTTCAAAAAGTTCGCAGGTTTTATTGAAAATTTCTTCATCGGTAAACCATTCGTTATTACGGAGTTCTATTGCCAGCGGAACCTCTTTCGGCCAATCCTGAACAAATTTTTCGAGTCTTTCGTAATCTTTTGGTTTGAAATTATCATGAAGCTGCAGGAAAACCATCCCCAATTTTTCATCAAAATTTAAAACTGCGGTTGCAAACTGCGTTACAACATCAGTAATATTCAGCAATCTTCGGAAATGTGAAACCGTATTGGTTATTTTTGGAAAAAATTTAAAATCGGCCGGCGTTTTTTCTTTCCACGTCTGTACCTGTGCGGGGCTTGGCATTCCGTAAAATGTTGCATTAAGTTCAATGGAATTAAATTGCGTTCCATAATAGGTAAGTTCGTCTTTGGTGCCTTTTGGATAGAATCCTTTGAGGTCGGTTTTATTCCATTTTGCGCAGCCTACGGAAATATCCAGTTTTTTAGATTTAGATTTTTTTAGGATTTCTGCCGTTTTCTGATGATCTTTAGGGAGCGTAAAATCTATCTGCGAAGGATCTTCAACTTGTCCGAATTTCATAAATATTGCTTTAAAAAATATTTTTAAAGTTACTGAAATTTTATAACAGAATGATTAGATTGGTGTGATGATGAAAATTTACACTTTTGAGTTTGAAAACCAGTATAGAGCACAAAGTTTTTCATTCTCAAAGTAAGGAAGTATTAACGCTTATTAATGCAAATAATCACCATTTAAATCCCATACAAAAAACAGAGGTCGAAGTCATTTAAATGAAAATCCTCAATGAACTGGCGCTTGTTGATGAAGCTTTCGATGTCTCAAAAGATACTTTCAAGCCCAATCTACCTGTCGATCTGAAGTTGCGGACCCATCTTCAGCGTGCCCTGATTTTTGAAACCGGAATGAACCGGGAAAGCTGCAGTGATGAATTAAATACAGCCGAATTCAGCTTTCGAAATTACCCGCAGCTCAAACCTGAAAATTATCACCGTATTAAAAATAATTTGGCTGTCACTTTAAGTCTCGTAGGATTTCAACTTGATGAAACGCTGAATGTCTTGTATAAACATAAATTTGAGCAGCTTTATTTTAGATGCCATGGTGCAGCAGCTCGACGGAACCGTAAAAAGGGAAGAATCGTGCTATAAGATTATATTTTCTGTCAATGCAGAAGCATCACCCGAAGCTGAAAAAATAATTGCACTTACATGCTGATCCTATGCCAGAAATTCAATCTCTTTATCTTTGAAATTACCTTTCTCCACAAGTTTATTCATGGTTTTAAGCATTTTCTTTCTCAGTTTGGCAATCCTGCGGATGTTTTTGTCTTCACTGTAATCGAAAATATTGTCTTCAAAAGAAAAAGTATCTCCTTTTTTGAATGAAATATTGCGTTCTTTCATTTCCTTCAGAAGCATTAGATTCGTCATTGTTTCAAGCATCGAATATTCGGCGTGTGCCATGTCTTTCAAAGAATTAAGAATCTGTTCTTTATATTTTTTCTTGGCTTTCATATTGTAAATTTTGGGTGATGCAAAGTAAGGATTTTAAAATTAATCACCTAAAATTCACCACTGATTTTCAACCATATATTCGGGGCAATAATTTCATTATCTTTGTTTCCCAATGAACAAAACCGAACTTCTATCCCTGATTTCGCTTGCGAAGAAGAAAAACCAGAAATCGCAGACCAAGCTCATTAATTTTTATTGGGTGGATGTTTTCAGTTTTGTAATGAAAAAAGTTCAGGACGAAAATATTGCCGATGAACTTACGGTTTCAGTTTTTTCCAAAGTTCTTGCAAAACTCGATCTGTACGACCCTAATTTTCAGTTCAAAACATGGATTCTTACCATTGCGCAGAATACAGTGATCGATTATTGGCGCAAAAAAAACCGTGAAAACGAAGATTCTGTGGAGAGTTTTGAAGGTTTTAAGAATCAGTTTGCGCTCTCACCCGAGGAACTTTTAATTTCCGAAGAAGATCAGAAGCAAATTATTACCATCATCGAAAGCCTGGATTCCAATTATCAGGAGATTATCCGCTTGAGATTTTTCGAGGAAAAAAGCATTAAAGAAATTGCTGAAGAACTCAGTTTAACCGTTGCCAATACCAAAGTAAGGATTATGCGGGCCAAGAAAGTTCTGGCAGCATTATTAAAAAACAAAGAATTCGAGGATTGATAAAACCAATTTCTTAATTCGTAAATTTGCACTTTATTTTTAAAGATGAACGAAGCCACTATAGATACCACAGTACAGAAACCAAAATGGATCCGCGTAAAACTTCCGACTGGGAAAAATTACCGCGAACTCCGCACATTGGTTGATAAATACAAGCTCAACACCATCTGCCAGAGCGGCAGCTGCCCGAATATGGGCGAATGTTGGGGCGAAGGAACTGCTACCTTCATGATTCTTGGGAACATCTGTACGAGAAGCTGCGGATTCTGCGGCGTGAAAACAGGTAAACCTTTGGATGTGAACTGGGATGAACCCGAAAAAGTGGCGCGCTCCATCAAATTGATGAAAATAAAACACGCAGTGCTTACTTCTGTAGACCGTGATGATTTGAAAGATATGGGTTCTATTCTTTGGGCAGAAACCGTGAATGCCGTACGAAGAATTTCCCCCGGAACCACAATGGAAACTTTAATTCCTGATTTTCAGGGAATTACAAAACATATTGACCGGCTTATCGAAGTAGCTCCGGAAGTAATTTCCCATAATATGGAAACTGTAAAAAGGCTCACGCGTGAAGTCCGCATTCAGGCGAAATACGAAAGAAGCCTTGAAGTATTGCGTTACATGAAAGAAGCGGGGCAAAACCGTACGAAAACCGGCTTAATGCTAGGTTTGGGAGAAGAAAGAGATGAAGTTTTTCAGACCATTGAAGACATCAGAAACGCCAATGTCGACGTGATTACCATC
This sequence comes from Kaistella sp., assembly GCF_032060305.1. Classification (NCBI taxonomy): domain Bacteria; kingdom Pseudomonadati; phylum Bacteroidota; class Flavobacteriia; order Flavobacteriales; family Weeksellaceae; genus Kaistella; species Kaistella sp. The sequence goes on from NZ_DAMBHK010000031.1 coordinate 10,710, forward strand.
GGGCAATATCTGCAGCCTACCAAGAAACATTTGCCGGTGAAGAAATTTATCACTCCTGAAGAATTCAATGAATTTGGGGATTTTGCCAGAAGTTTAGGCTTCCGACACGTAGAAAGTTCGCCGCTGGTAAGAAGTTCTTATCATGCGGAAAAACATATTCATTAATTTCAAAAGAAATTATTACAAAATAATACTTAAGCACACCATTGTAGGTGTGCTTTTTATTTTTTGCATTAAAGCATTCAAAATATTTCATTATTTTTAAACAAAAATAAATTATGAAACTCCCAATTCTCACTATTGCGCTCTCGCTCTCGCTGTTCGCAGTTGCCTGTAAAGAAAAAACTGCCACCAAAAAAGAAAATACTGTAAACACAGAAAAAGTAAGCGGAAATATTAAGACTGAAGAACTGAAAACTGAAATCAACGGGGTTACGCACCGCTCTTTTGCAGCTTATAATCCGGATATTGAAGGGAAATTGCCTGTAGTTTTTGTGCTTCCGGAATGGTGGGGACTTAATGATTACGTAAAAGACAGAGTGAAACAACTTGCTGAATTGGGTTATTACGCAGTGGGTGTTGATTATTACGGCGATCAGAAAGTGGTGGAAACTCCTGAAGAAGCACAGCAGCTTTCGTCGCATTTCTATAATATTCCTGTTGACGCCAGAAGGATGTTCGATGCGGCAAAACATCAGGTGATTTTAGCCGAAAAATCAGATTACAGCAGAATGGCCATTATCGGTTATTGCTTTGGCGGTGCGCAGGCACTAAATATGGCACGCCTTTCCAGTGATTTCAAAGGAGTAGTGAGTTTCCACGGGAATCTGCAAACCGGAATCCGCGCTAAAAATAATAAAGTAAAGTATCTCGTCCTAAACGGTGCGGCAGATACCTTTGTTCCAAAAGAAGAAATTAAAGGCTTCAAAAAAGAAATGGACAGTGCGAAGATTGATTATAAATTCATCGATTATCAGAATGCGCTGCATGCCTTTACCAATCCGGATGCAACTGCAACAGGAAAGAAATTTAATCTTCCGATTGCCTACAATAAAGAAGCGGATGAGAAATCATGGCAGGAAATGAAAACCTTTCTTGCTGAGGTTTTGAAGTAAATATTCTTTCAATAAAAAGCTCCGGTACAGCCAATTTGTGCCGGAGCTTTTTTTAAATATCAGAAACGTTTTAAGATCCTTTAAAATATTTTCTCAGTTTCCAGGCCATTTTTTCGTGGGTCTGCATCAAACCGGTTAAGAAATCGGATGTTCCTTTGTCACCATATTTTTCTTCGGTGTCATCCACAAACTTTCTTAAAGATTTTACAATTGTTTCGTGGTCGTTTACCAGTTCCTTAATCATTTCCTGATTGGTCGGGATTTTGCCCGGATTTTCAATGAGTAGAGAAAGCTCTGCAAATTCTGAGGTGGTGCCGATTGCAACTCCGCCTAAAGTGCTTATTCTTTCAGCAACTTCATCTATAGCTTCAGCAACAGCATCATATTGTTCTTCAAAAAGTTTGTGAAGTTCCATAAAATTGTCTCCGGAAAGATTCCAGTGAAATTTTCTCAGTTTTATATAGAGTACATTTCCATCTGCCAATACATGATTTAATAAATCATTAATTTCTGTTAGGTCTTTCTCCTTTATCCCTAAGTCTGGTTTCATAATAATATATTTTTTTAGTGTTATACATGTAAGTTTCCTTCTACGCCGTCGCTGTTATCGGTTTTTTTACCTGTAAGAGCTGCTGCGGCAAAAGTCACAAACGAAACTAGTTTTCCCGCTTTCGTATCCCAGTAATAAGTTTCATCTGGTGTAACCCGTATTACCGAAACTTTTGGGTCGTCTTTACCTTCTTCAAACCAAGCATTTGCGATGCGGCTCCATTTTTCTTCAATGGTAGCGCGGTCTTTATAAACGTATGCTTTCCCGAAAACCGAAAGATATTCGTAATCGCTGTTATTCATAAAAAGCAGCTGAACACGGTTGTCTTCGGCGATTTCGAAATTCTTATTACTGTCAGAACTGCTCAGGAACCAAAGATTTCCCTCTTCGTCAGTCTCGCGCAGACTCATCGGTCTTGCAGCGATGGGAAGCGTCGTTAAATCTGTGCAGAACATGCATGTTCCTGCTTTTTCCGAAAGCTCTTTCAGTTTTTTAATCGCTTCTGTTTGGGTTAAATTTTCTGTTGACATAATCGTATTTTTTAATGTTATTTCGTGTATTTTTTAGGAGCAACAAATACCGTATTCTTACAGAACCCGACCCGCTGTACGTTACAATCTTTTATTGTATGGCAATATGCCAATGAACAAGTGGATTTTGCAATAAAAGGATTTCCACTTCCATCGGGGCTATAACGAACTGTCCGTCTGTTTCCGAAATATTTGTCGCCAATTTTTAAACAAGAATTGAACCATCACCGTGTAAATGTTTATTAAGCCGTTGTTAAAATTTCTTAAATAAAGACTTTCATCATCCGAAATGATGGCTTTAGAATAAGGCGCAGTTTTTGATTCGGTTGGCAAAATAATAAACGGTATGGATCTTAAATCTAATGAACCTTTCTGGCTCGTAAAAAACGGAATTTTACAATCTTATCCATCTCTGAAAGCCGATGAAAGCTGTGATGTGCTTATCGTTGGCGGTGGCATTACAGGCAGTTTAATCGCCCACCAGATGGTAAAAGACGGTTACAAAACTATTTTAATTGATAAACGCGAAATTGCCAACGGAAGCACTTCTGCCACAACATCAATGCTGCAATATGAGATCGATGTTCCGCTTTATGAACTCTCGGAAATGATCGGTGAAAAAGGGGCTGTTGAAAGTTATAAAGCCTGTGCAAAATCAATTGATGATCTTGAAAAAATTGCTGTAGAAATAAAATCTACCGCAGGTTTTCAAAGGAAAAAATCATTGTATTTTGCCTCCAAAAAGAAGGATGTTTCATGGCTTACAAAAGAATTCGACGCGCGGAAGTCTGCAGGATTTAATGTAAAATGGCTGGAAGCGGAAGAAATTCAGGAAAAATTCGGCTTCGAGAAAACTTATGGCGGCATATTGTCGGACCAGGGAGCCAGCATTGATGCTTTTATTTTCGCGCATGAGCTTCTGCAATTCAATGAAAAAAAAGGATTGAAAATTTTTGACAAAACAGAAATGAAAACGGTGAAATATCATTCCGGTTATAATGAAGTTTTCACGGCAGAGAATATTAAAATCACCACCAAAAAAATAATTTACTGCATCGGTTACGAAAGCAAAAACTTAATTAAAGAAGATTTTGTTCAGCTTAAAAGTACGTTTGCAATCGTTTCGGAAAGAGAAGATTCACTTCCTGCAAGCCTAAATAAAATGCTCTTCTGGAATACCGATGAACCTTATCTTTATATGCGGACGACTGACGACGGCAGGCTTTTAATTGGCGGTGGGGACGAAGATTTTCAGAACCCGGAGAAACGCGACGCACTTTTAGACAAAAAAGAAAAGGAAATTCTCCGCAATCTGAAAAAAGTTCTACCTGAATATCAGTTTTATACTGATTTTACCTGGGCCGGAACTTTTGGCGAAACCAAAGACGGTTTGCCTTACATCGGTGAGCACAAAAAGTTCAAGAATTCTTATTTCGTACTGGGTTTTGGCGGTAATGGCATTACATTTTCTGTGACCGGAATGGAAATGGCTTCCGCTTTTATAAAAAAAGAAAACCATCAATTAAAAGAATATTTCAAATTTGGAAGATAATTTAATAACATTGTTTTGAAGATCATCGAATTCACCAATAAAGGTATTTACTGTATTCCCGGAAAATTTTATCTCGACCCGTGGCGGCCGGTAGATTTGGCTGTGATTTCTCACGGGCATGGTGATCACGCAAAATGGGGAATGAAAAAATACCTTTGCCATCATTTTACAAAACCGATTCTTCAACACCGCATTGGTCCTGATATCGAGGTTCAGTCTTTGGGTTATAATGAAGAAATCGTAATCAATGGTGTTAAAGTATCTTTTTTTCCGGCAGGGCATATCGTAGGTTCCTCCCAAATCCGAATGGAATATAAAGGTTATGTTGCTGTGTTTTCCGGTGATTATAAAGTTCAGGATGATGGGCTTTCTACCCCTTTCGAAGTGGTACAATGCAACGAATTTATTACCGAAAGTACATTTGGATTACCCATTTACAACTGGCTTTCTCCGGAACAGTATGCAGAACAGATGAGAACATGGCATGAAAAGAACCGCGAACAGGGAAAAACATCTGTCTTTATCGGGTATTCTTTGGGAAAAGCGCAGCGGATTATGAAAGCAATAGAAGGCAGCGGAAAAATATTCGTCCACAGTTCAATTTCGAAAATTAATGAAGCCATTGAGTCTGTAGGAATCGGTTTGCCCCAGTACGAAACAGTTTATTTTAATGATGATTTAAAAAAAATTAACGGCGAAATCGTCATTGTTCCACCGGCGTTACTCGATTCCAATATGATCCGGAAAATTCCGAACCGTGCGACAGGGTTGTGTTCCGGCTGGATGCAGGTGCGCGGCTCCAGAAGATGGCGTTCTGCCGATGCCGGTTTTGCAATTTCCGACCATGCCGACTGGTCCGGGCTTTTAGCGACGGTAAAAGCTACGGGCGCAGAAAAAGTGCATGTCACACACGGACAAACCGCTGTTTTTTCAAAATATTTGAATGAACTTGGTATTGAAGCATACGAAGTGAAAACCAATTATGGCGACGATGAAGCGGACGAAACGATAAATTCCGAAGAACAGGATACAAAATGAAACATTTCGCAGAACTCATATCAACCCTGGAAAGCACCAACAAAACCAACGCGAAGATTGATGCGATGGTTCATTATCTGAATACCGCGCCTGAAAATGATAAACTCTGGTTTCTTGCCCTTTTCACAGGAAAACGGCCGAAAAGACCCGTTAATACAAATCTTCTGAAGCAGTGGGCGTTGGAAATCATTCAGCTACCGGAATGGCTTTTTTTAGAAAGTTATTCGTCAGTTGGCGACTTGGGAGAAACGCTTTCCCTCATTTTACCGCCGCCGGAAAACGATATTCAAAAATCACTTTCGCAATGGATGACAGAACTTATTCATCTGAAAGACCAAACCGATGAAGAAAAGAAAAGATATGTAACGGAATCCTGGAATGGGTTGGATTATACCGAACGTTTCATTTTCAATAAACTAATTGGCGGAAGTTTCAGGATCGGCGTCTCAAAAAAGCTTCTGATTACTGCGCTGTCAAAATATTCAGACATTGATTCAAGCCAGCTGATGCACAGTATTATGGGAAAATGGAATGTGGATGAGATGAATTTCGATGATTTAATTACGGGCACCAATATCAACCCAGATAATTCAAAGCCTTATCCTTTTTGCCTGGCATATCCGTTGGAAAAAGAAACGCAGGAACTGGGCAAGCCTGAAGAATGGCAGGCTGAATACAAATGGGACGGAATCCGCGGACAGCTCATTAAAAGAAATACCGAAATTTTTATCTGGTCACGGGGCGAAGAACTGGTCACGCCGCAGTTTCCGGAATTAGTTACCGCGCTGGAGCATATTCCCGGGAATTTTGTCCTTGACGGCGAAATTTTGGCGGTAAATGATGATGAGGTTTTAAATTTTAATGAACTTCAGAAACGTCTCAACCGGAAAACCATCACCCCGAAAATGCTCCGCGAAATACCTGTAAAAGTTTTCGTCTACGATATTTTGGAATTTAATGATGAAGACCTTCGGGAAAAACCGCTTTCCGAAAGAAGAAAAATTCTTGAAAATTTAATAGAAACATATCCTGTAGAACATATTAAAATTTCCGGAAGCGTTCCTTTTAAAAACTGGGACGATTTAATCGCAATCCGTGAAAATTCCCGCGAAAATAACAGCGAAGGTTTAATGTTGAAACAGAAAAACAGCCATTATCATTCTGGCCGTAAAAAAGGCGACTGGTGGAAATGGAAAGTGGATGCCTTAACCATCGACGTCGTTTTAATTTACGCCCAAAAAGGCAGCGGAAGAAGAAGCGGATACTACACCGATTACACTTTTGCGGTAAAAAAAGATGACCAGCTGGTTACCATCGCCAAAGCATATTCTGGATTAACGGACAAGGAAATCATGGAAGTCAGCAGGTTTGTAACAAAAAATTCTCTGGAAAAATTCGGTCCTGTAAGAACTGTGAAACCGGAATTGGTTTTCGAAATCGCTTTTGAAGGAATCGGATTCAGCAACCGGCACAAAAGTGGAGTAGCCCTCCGTTTCCCAAGGATTGTAAGATGGCGCCGCGATAAAAAAGCTGACGAAATTGATGACATTGAAGAAGTGAAAAAACTGATAAAATAATGGCAGAAAATTTTCTGAAATCTCAAGGATACCAAATAGTGCAGGATTGGCTCGCCGGAAAAGGATTCGAGCCTTTCGGTTTTCAGCTGGAAACCTGGCAGAAATTTGGCAGAAATTACAGCGGAATGGTGATTGCTCCAACAGGTTTTGGTAAAACATATTCAGTTTTTTTAGCGGTAATCATTGATTTTTTAAACCATCCGGAACGGTACAGAAACGGTCTTCAGCTATTGTGGATTACGCCGCTGCGGGCGCTTGCAAAAGACATCGCAAAAGCAATGACCGAGGCGATTGATGAAATCGGCCTCGACTGGAAAGTTTCTGTAAGAAACGGCGATACGCCACAAAAAGAAAGGGCTTCCCAGACCAAAAAAATGCCCGAAATTCTCATCGTTACACCAGAAAGTTTGCAGTTGCTTTTAGCACAGAAGAATAACCAACGTTTTTTTAAAAATCTGAAATGTGTCGCTATCGACGAATGGCACGAACTTTTGGGTTCCAAACGGGGCGTCATGGTGGAACTTGCGCTTTCACAGATTTTAAGTTATCAGAAGAAAGTTAAAATCTGGGGAATCACAGCAACCATCGGCAATCTTGATGAAGCCATGGAAGTTTTAATTCCTTATTCCATTAAAAAAACTAAAGTCGTTGCGAAAGAAAAAAAGAAAATCGATATTCTCCCTATTTTCCCTGACGAGGTTGAAATTCTTCCGTGGGCAGGGCATTTGGGCGCAAAACTCGTGGATAAAGTGGTGCCGATAATTCTTCAGAGCAACACCACTTTGGTTTTTACCAACACCAGAAGTCAGGCAGAAATGTGGTATCAGTTATTGCTCAAAGAATATCCGGATTTTGCCGGCCAAATCGCGATTCACCACAGTTCCATCGACCGGGATTTAAGAATATGGATCGAAGAAAATTTAAGTTCAGGATATTTAAAAGCAGTAATTTCAACATCATCGTTGGATTTGGGAGTCGATTTTAAGCCGGTGGATACGGTAATTCAGATCGGTTCCAGTAAAGGAGTTGCGCGGTTTTTGCAGCGTGCCGGCAGAAGCGGACATTCACCGTTTGAAACTTCTAAAATCTATTTCGTTCCCACACATTCGCTGGAATTAATCGAAGTTTCAGCGTTGAAAGAAGCCGTAAAACAGAAAATCATCGAACCCAGAACACCGGTAGTAATGTCTTTTGATGTTCTGGTTCAGTTTTTAATGACCCTGGCGGTGGGAGATGGGTTTGAGGAGAAAGAGTTGTTTCAGCGAATTAAAGAAACATTTGCTTTCAGTGAAATTACTCCTGAGGAATGGCAGAGTGTACTGCAGTTTATCACCGTGGGAGGAGGCGCGCTGAAAAATTATCAGGAATATCACAAAGTCATCATCGAAAACGGCATCTATAAAGTTACCCAGCGAAGGATTGCCATGCTTCACCGGATGAATATCGGCGTCATTGTGAGCGATGCGATGCTGAAAGTGAAATTTGTAAGCGGCGGTTATATCGGGATGATTGAAGAATATTTCATTACAAGACTGAAACCTGATGATAAATTTATCTTGGCGGGTCGCGTTCTCGAGATTTCTCACATTAAAGAAATGACCGTTTACGTACGAAACTCCAAAGGAAAAGCCATTATTCCAAGTTATCTTGGCGGAAGATTGCCGCTGACGTCGCATTTAAGCCATTTTTTAAGACTGAAATTATCCGATTCGCTGCAGGCAAAATCTTCGGAGAAGGAACTCAGATTTCTGCATCCTTTGCTGGTAAGTCAGGAACAGAATTCGCATATCCCGAAAGATGATGAGTTTCTGGTAGAAATGATCGAAACCCGCGACGGTCATCATCTTTTCATGTATCCGTTTGAAGGCCGGCTGATTCATGAAGTAATGGCCGCTTTAATTGCGTTCAGGATTTCGAAAATTACGCCGATTTCCTTTTCAATGGCAATGAATGATTATGGTTTCGAACTGTTGAGTTCGCAGCCAATTCCTGTCGATGAAGCGGTTTTACAGAAAATTCTCTCCAAAGAAAATTTAATTCAGGATGTTTTGAGCAGCGTGAATGCTACCGAAATGGCAAGACGTAAATTCCGTGATATCGCTGTAATTTCGGGAATGGTGGTGCAGAATTATCCCGGAATTCAGAAAAACAATAAAAGTTTACAGGCGAGTTCAGGTTTAATTTTTAATGTTCTGGAAGATTACAGTCCCGAAAATTTACTGCTTAAACAGGCTTATGCAGAGGTTTTCAATCAGCAAATCGACGAAAACCGACTGGTGAATGCCTTTAAAAGAATTGAAAATTCTAAAATTATCCTCAAATTTGCCAACGCATTTACGCCACTCAGTTTTCCGATTAAAGTCGACAGTTTGCGCCAGAGTTTAACCAGCGAAGATTTGGATTCACGGATTCTGCGGCTTCAGAAAGAATCGATGCAGAAAAACCTCAGCAACTGAAAAACGGAATTCAAAAAGCCAGGTGTTACAAAAAAATGATTAAAACCTTAGAAAAAAACATCCAAAACGAGAGACTCATTTTCACCAACCAAAAAGCGGTGTTTTGGGAAAGCCGGAAAATCATGATAATCAGCGATCTGCATGTCGGTAAATCCGCGCATTTCAGAAAAAGCGGTATCGCGGTTACTTCTCAGATTTTGCTCGACGATTTGGAGGTTTTGGAAAATTTGATTTCTTTTTTCGGTGCAGAAAGTCTGCTCATTGTCGGCGATCTTTTTCATGCCGGGCACAATAGTGATTTAGAAATATTTTGTGATTGGAGAAACAGATTTCCGGATTTAAAAATTACTTTAATTAAAGGCAATCACGACAGGATTCCGAAAAAATTCTATGAAGATTACTGCATCGGAATTGTTGAAGATACGCTGGAAATTGGTCCTTTCACTTTCGTTCACGAACCACAGCATATGGAAAACCGTTTCACTGTTTCCGGTCATATTCATCCCGGAGTTGTTTTTCAGGGAAAAGCCCGGCAGGCGGTAAGACTTCCGTGTTTTGCTGTTTCTGAAAACCAGTTGATTTTGCCAGCCTTCAGCAAATTCACAGGTCTGGACACGAAAACTTTAAATCAGAATTTTAAAAAGATCGCCTTTACCAAAGGCATTATATTTGATTACTAGTCGGAAAACTTATCATATGAAAAAGATGGCAAAATTTGCAATTCCACTTTCTTTGGGAATTTTAGGTTTATTTATTTTTAACTCGTGTTCAGTAGGGATTCCCGACGGTGCGACAGCGGTGAAAAATTTCGACTCTAAAAAATATTTAGGTAAATGGTACGAAATCGCACGTTTTGATTTTCGCTTTGAAAAGGATATGAATAATGTGACCGCAGAATATTCTATGAAAGAAAACGGCCACATCAAAGTGGATAACAAAGGTTACAATTATGTAAAAAAAGAATGGAAAGAAAGTATAGGCGAGGCCCGTTTTGTAGAAGATGAAAAAACTGCGCGTCTGAAAGTGTCGTTTTTCAAACCTATCTGGGCAGGCTATAACGTGATCGATCTTGATGAAAATTACCGTTACGCGTTGGTCGCGGGAAATAATCTGGATTATCTGTGGATTCTGTCGCGTGAAAAAACCATTCCGGAAGACATAAAGCAGCGGTTTTTGCAGGAAGCAAAAAGATTGGGTTACAAAACCGAAAATTTAATTTGGACAAAACAGGATTAAGACAATTGTGTAAGAATATGAATAACGGCGGGCCTTGGTCCGCTTTTTTTGTCCTTTCGCGAAGACTGTAATTTAATGAGTTTTTAAAGGCGATTCTTTCCAAAATTCAGTAATTTTACACTTAAAATATTTACATGAAAGCAGTACTCATCACCATCGGCGACGAAATTTTATCCGGCAATACCGTCGATACCAATTCAAATTTTATTGCTTCACAGCTCAAAAATATCGGAATTTCGGTAGCTCAGATTTTTACCGTTTCTGATGAAATTGAAACCATCAAAAAAACCCTTAAATCTGCCTTCGAAATCGGAAATATTGTGATTACCACAGGAGGTTTGGGCCCTACGAAGGACGATAAAACCAAAACTGCTTTTGCGGAATTTTTTAACGATGATCTGAAACTGGATGAGCAAACCTTTGAACATCTTAAAAAACTCATGATCAAAAGAAAGCGTGAGCATCTTCTGGAAATCAATAAAAACCAGGCGGTTGTTCTGTCGAAAGCCCACATTTTTCAGAATGAAAACGGAACCGCGCCTTGCCAGATGGTAGAAGAAAATGAAAGAATTGCCATCTGTCTTCCTGGCGTTCCCTATGAAGTAAAACCGTTGATCAACGATAAAATTATTCCTTATTTAAAAGATAAATTGTCTTTAAATCATATCGCAGCACGCATAATTTCGGTGGTCGATTTTCCGGAAAGTCTGCTCTCTTTAACGATTGAAGAGTGGGAGCTTTCCTTGCCTGCCAACATCGCGCTTTCTTATCTGCCCGTTGGTAACCGTATTAAACTGAGATTAACAGCTGTAGGAAGTGACTTACAGGAAATTGAAAACCAGTTAAACGATGAGGTTGAGAAACTGAAACCATTAATCGGTGACAAAGTAATATCCTGGGACGGAAATGAAATTCAGGAAATATTGAAAGAGGTTCTTTTGCAAACGAAACTCACGCTAAGTGTTGCAGAAAGTTGTACGGGTGGCGAACTTTCCCGATTGATTACTTCAGTTTCCGGAAGTTCAGAATATTTTCTGGGCGGTATAATTCCTTATGATTACCAAAAAAAAATAGAAATTCTCGGCGTTTCAGAACAAACCATTCTAAAGAAAACCGTGGTTTCTGAAGAAGTGGCGCAGGAAATGAGTTTGGGCTGCCAGAAACTGTTTAAAACCGATATTGCACTATCTACCACCGGAGTTGCCGGTCCGAACAGCGATGATTTTAATAACGAAATAGGAACGGTCTTTTATTCCATCAGGGTAAATGATTTTGAGAAATCAAACCGCCTTTATCTCCCTCATTTTGAGCGGAATGATTTTGCGAATTTTGTTTCGCAGCGTGTTCTGCAGGATTTGGTAGAAATTCTTGTAAAAGAGAAAATGTAAAAATTCGTATGCAGTTAAGAATAAATATCTTCTGAAAACGTTTGTCAGAAGTAAATCTATATCATTATGAAGAAAATATTAGGAAGCTTAATGCTTGTAGCATGTCAGTTGGCATTTGCACAATCAACAAGAAATGTGGGTGATTTTTCGTCCCTGAAGGTGTATAACAAAATAAATGTTACACTTATTCCATCCAATCAAAGCAAGGTGGAAACTGAAAATAACGATCCGGATATCGAGACCGTTAACAAAAACGGGGAGCTGAAAATTAAACTTTCTCCGGCTAAAATTCTGTCAGGTGATCAGATTTCGGTAAAGGTTTTTTATGAAAAACTGAATGATATTCAGGCAAGCCAGGGTTCCACGATTTCCTCAACCGATGAATTGGATGCCAATATGCTTTCTTTAACGTCAAATGAAGGTTCAAAAATAAATCTCAATATTGATGCATCAAAACTCAACATTAAAACCAATTCCGGCGGAGAAATAAAAGTTTCAGGAACTGCCGATAATCAGGATGTTGTGGTAAACTCCGGTGGAAAATATTATGGTAAAGACACCGAGTCGAAAAATACAAAAGTTACCGCAAATGCTGGTGGAGTAGCCGAGGTAAATGTCTCGGGATCAGTAAATGCAACCACAAGAGCCGGTGGAATTATTGAAATTTATGGTGATCCGGAAGACCGGAAAGTAAAAAACATAATTGGTGGAAAAATTAATTTTCACTAAACAAATCCGCTGAGATTTCAGCGCTTTTGTAACAATTTGTTAATGGTTACGACTTAACAAAGAAATATATTGATCTATGAAGAGAATAACGATAAGCGCACTGGCATTTTCGGGAATTGTTTTCCTTAATTCGTGCGGAACCACAAAATCAGCTGAAACTAACACCGAACAGGCAGTTGTGAAAGCAGAACCTGTAAAAGAAGAAGGTCTTAACCTTTCTTATATGGACACTTCAGTTCGTGCTCAGGATGATTTCTTCAGCTACGTGAACGGAAACTGGGTGAAAACTGCAGAAATACCATCCGATAAAGCAAGTTGGGGAAGTTTCAATGCACTTCGCGAAGATGTAGATGTGGCGTCTTTAGAAATTTTAAATAAAATATTGACCGATAAATTTGCTCAGGGCTCCGAAGGCCAGAAAATTCAGGCACTTTACGGCACTTTCATGAACTGGGACAAGAGAAATGCCGATGGAATCTCCCCAATTAAAGCTGATCTTGCTAAAATCGATCAACTGAAAACGATTGCAGATTTACAGAAATATTTAATCGAAGCAACAAAAACCGGCGACAATCCTTTATACGCATGGCGTGTAGGTGCAGATTTGAAAAATTCTAAAATGAATGCCGTTTATTTTGGCGGTCCCAGTCTCGGTTTAGGTAGAGATTATTATCAGAAAGAAAACGAAGCCAACACAAAAACCTTAAACGAGTACAAAAATTATGTAGCGCAGCTTTTCACGGTTTTAGGATATAAAAATGCGGACCAAACCGCACAGAGAGTTGTTGCTTTCGAAAAACAGCTTGCCGGAAACCTCTTGACCAACGAGCAAAACCGCGATGCAAACCTTCGTTACAATCCGAAAACTGTTGCAGAACTTCCATCTTTGGTAAAAAATATCAACCTTGTTGATTATCTTAAAAAAGCCGGTGTAAATACCGATAAGGTAATCGTAAGCGAGCTGAAATACCTTCAGACCATGGATTCCTGGATGAATGAGCGAACGCTTCCTTTGATTAAAGAATACATGAAAGCAAGACTGGTTTCAGGAAACGCGACTAATTTAGATCAGAAGCTTGATGATATCAACTTTAACTTCTATTCAAAATATTTACAGGGGCAGAAAGAGCAAAGATCCATGGATAAAAGAGGTTTAGGAGTAATTAACGGAACTTTAGGCGAAGCTTTCGGTAAACTGTATGTAGAGAAATACTTCCCTGCAGGAGCTAAAGAGCAAATGGAAACTTATATCAGTTATTTGAAAAAAGGTTTCGAACATCATATTGCAAACCTCGACTGGATGTCGGCTGAAACTAAAGTAAAAGCACAGGAAAAACTTTCCAAATTCAGTGTGAAAATCGCTTATCCAGATACCTGGAAAGATTATTCAAAACTTCAACTCACAGCACCTGCCGACGGCGGAACGTATTATGCAAACCTGCAGAAAGTTTCAGAATGGCAGTACGCGAAAAATTTAGACAAAGTAGGAAAGCCTGTTGATAAAACCGAATGGGGAATGTCGCCACAAACCGTAAACGCTTATTACAGCGGTTCCAACAACGAAATTGTGTTCCCAGCAGCAATTCTTCAGCCGCCTTTCTTCAATTTCAAAGCAGATCCTGCGGTAAATTTTGGTGGAATTGGCGCGGTAATCGGTCACGAAATCTCACACGGTTTCGATGATTCAGGATCAAGATTCGATGGCGACGGAAACCTTAACAACTGGTGGACCGATGCTGACCGTAAGAATTTTGATGCGAAAGTGGGGCAGCTTGCTGCGCAATACGATAAATACGAACCGGTAAAAGGAAGTTTTATCAACGGGAAATTTACCAGCGGAGAGAACATCGGTGATTTGGGTGGCGTTGCAGTAGCTTACACAGCATTGCAGATGTATCTTAAAGATCACGGAAACCCGGGATTAATCAGTGGTTTCACTCAGGATCAAAGATTTTTCATGAGTTGGGCAACTGTTTGGAGAACCAAATCTACTGAGCAGTATATGGTGAATCAGGTGAAAACCGATCCGCACTCGCCGGGTTATTTCAGGGCCTTTGGACCTTTGGTTAATCAGGACTCTTTTTACAAAGCGTTCGATGTGAAGCCGGGAGACAAACTCTATAAAGCACCGGAAGAAAGAATTAAAATCTGGTAATAAATTTTAAATCACTCATTAATTTGGGTGATTTTTTTTGGGCGTGTCCCGCGCCTGCGTATTTGCAGCTGCGCGGGTCGCTACGTCCGCTACAATCTTTTCTTGGGCGGCGGCGAAGCCGCCGCCCAAGAAAAGGATTTCCACTACCATCGCTCACGCGAAACCAGACCCAATCTGGAAACACTCACTCAAAATAACTAAATTTGAAAATCTCAACCTTAATCTCAATCTCATGAAAATAAATATTCAGAAAAATATTCGCATTAAGAATCCGGAAA
>NZ_DAMBHK010000031.1:25413-28142 GCF_032060305.1 Kaistella sp.
CTCAATCTCATGAAAATAAATATTCAGAAAAATATTCGCATTAAGAATCCGGAAACACGCGATTTTCTTGCAGATGCTTTTTATCCTGAAGGTACAGAAAAACTTCCTTTGGTAATTTTTGTTCATGGTTACAAAGGTTATAAAGACTGGGGCGCATGGGATTTGATGGCGAATAAATTTGCCGAATCCGGATTTTTCTTTGTTAAATTCAATTTTTCGCACAACGGAACCACTGTTGAAAACCCTACAGAATTTGATGATCTGGAAGCTTTTGGAAATAATAATTTCTCCAAAGAAATGTCGGATCTTGATGCGCTTTTGGCGTACTTTTCAGAACATCCGTCGGTTGATTTCAGTAAAATTACCATTATAGGACATAGCCGCGGTGGGGGAATTTCACTCATCAAAGCTTACGAAGACGATAGAATCAGGGTTTTAATAACGTTGGCTGGAGTAAGTAATTTCAGCTACAGGTTTCCTTCAGGCGAGCGTTTGGAGAATTGGAAAAATTCCGGCATCATGTATTCAGAAAATAAAAGAACCAAGCAGCAAATGCCTCACTATTACCAGTTTTACGAAGATTTTAAGCAAAACGAGGAACGGTTTACGATTCAGTATTGCGCGCAGCATTTGCAAAAATCTGTACTTATTATTCAGGGTAGTGAAGATGAAGCGGTGAAAGATAAGGAGGCATTTTTGCTCAATGATTGGTGCAAAGAATCTGAACTTTATATCATTGATGGTGCAAACCATACATTTGGTGCAAAAGAGCCATGGCATTCTGATGATTTGCCGCCGGATCTCGATAATGCGGTGTTGCGGTCCATTACATTTATCCGCGAAAATTTTAAATAAAGTTTTTAGAAAAAAGATGTATTTTTAACCGCCAAAAATTAAACAATGGAATTTTTATCAGTTATCGATTTTCCGAATTTTGCCGATCCACAAATTTGGGTCAGTCTTCTTACCCTTACTTTTCTTGAAATTGTACTGGGTGTCGACAATATCATCTTTATTTCGATTATTTCCGACAAACTGCCGAAAGAAAAACAGCGTTTTGCCAGAAACCTGGGACTTGCATTTGCTATGATTTTCCGTGTAGTACTGTTGCTTATGATCAACTGGATTATCGGACTAAAGGAGCCGGTGCTCACGCTGGAATGGTTTAACGAGCCCGGAAGCGAGCTGCCACTGGCACTGAGCTGGAAAGATATTATTCTGTTGGGCGGAGGTATTTTCCTTATCGCAAAAAGTACGTTCGAAATCCACGGAAAAATGTCCGGACACGACGAAGTACCAAAACCAAAATCAGGCGCATCAAGTCTAATGACGATGGTGATTCTTCAGATTATCCTAATCGATATGGTGTTCTCTTTAGATTCTATCTTAACGGCTATCGGTTTGGTTGATAACGTTTTACTGATGATTATCGCGGTGGTAATTTCTATTGGAATTATGATGGCGTTTGCCGGACCAATTTCTGCCATCATCAATAAATATCCGAGTCTGCAGATGCTTGCCCTGTCGTTCCTCGTGGTAATTGGAGTAATGTTGGTAGCAGAAGGAATCCACCAGCATGTGAGTAAAAACATCATTTATTCATGTTTGGCCTTCAGTTTGGCGGTAGAAATGCTCAATATCCGATTCAGGAATAAACAGAACCAGAAATATCTGAAACTGAATCCTGATCTCAATAAAGATTTAAGTATTAAAGACGAAGAATAAAATAAAAAAGAGTGAATCCAATTCACTCTTTTTTTATTCAAAATTAAACCGTTAAAACTTTCCAGGCCTCTTCGATCTTGTTTTTCGAAAGAAATTTTCGGGCTTCGGAATGGGTGTTCTCATCCGCAGAAAAACTACCTTCCGGCAACTGTTCTACATTTGCAAGCATTCCTAAATCATTTCCTGTAAAGATTCTTGAATATTTTATCGCTTCCGGCAATTGATCGAAACCAATTCCCTTGGTTACCAGAGGTTTCGGAACTTCGAAAAGATTGTTCTCGTTGCTCCGGGAATACCAGTTTGCGCCTAATCTTGCTACAAGATCGAGTTTTTTCTGATCAAGATTTCCTTCTTCATTCAGATATTCTTCGCGGAGGTGAATTTTAATGATTTCGCAAATAATCAGGTTTCCTGCGCCGCCTTCCGTTCCCAAACTTTTAATTTCAAGAAGTTTGCATTCCAGATTTACCGGACATTCTTCGATGAGTTTCGGTTTTACCAAATCTGCCTCTTTCATCGTGAGACCTGTTTTTACAAATTCATTAACTCCTTTTTCATATTCGGTAGAAGCCAGTGAAATTTGCTGTACGATGCTGTAATTTACGATACCAATTACGACTTCGGCAACTTGATTAACATTTTCCAGCGTATGTTTTGTTGTGTTGTCGCGCACTCTTCGGGACGGTGAAAAAATAACCACCGGCGGATTTGTACTGAACATATTGAAAAAACTGAACGGACTTAAATTTACATTTCCGTCTTTGTCAATAGTTGAAGCCAGCGCAATCGGACGGGGAGCAATTGCCGTCTGCAAAAGCGTTTGTAATTGTACATTATTTAAATCTTGAGGAGAAATTGTTTTCATTGCTTAAATTCTGTAAAAAATTATAAGGTTGCCGGTAATATTTTTCCTGAAACCTCGCCGAAACCAACTCTGATTCCGTCTTTTTCCCCATATCCGCGCATGATTACCGTATCGTTATCATTGATGAATTTTCTTTCTT
>NZ_DAMBHK010000032.1:0-25616 GCF_032060305.1 Kaistella sp.
CCGTGAATGTTGAAAACGTAAATGCCGGTCGGGGAACGGTAAACCTTCCGGTTGGGACAGCTAACAATTACAATCCTGTAACGCTGGCGAACTCCGGAACTTCTGATACTTTTTCAGTGAAAGTTTCCGAAGGAATTGCGAACGCGCCAGGGGGTGCGGTAAATGCAACCTGGGACATCTCGGAAGGTACGCCAGGCGGAAGCAATGCCACCATTTCATTAGGCTGGAATGCTTCACAGCAGAATGGAACCTTTAACCCAAACAATGCGACCGTCGGACATTATGTAAACGGCGCCTGGACAGCAGAAAACTCCGGCGCGGTGAGCGGCAGCAATCCTTACTCCATTACAGGAACAGGTATCAGCAATTTTTCTCCTTTCGCGGTGATGAATCTTGGTGCGCTCGCAACCGCAGATCCGCTGAAAAAGAACATCTCCGTATATCCGAATCCGTTCAGGGAGGTACTTACCGTTACTGCAGAGGATAAAGCCACCGTACATTTCTACGATATGTCCGGCAAAATGGTGGGAAGCCACGCTTTGGTGAAAGGCACCAATGTGCTGAACCCGGCAGCGCTTAAAACGGGCGTTTACCTTTATCAGGTGAAAAACACTTCAGGAACTGTGATGGCCTCAGGCAAAGTGATTAAGAAATAATAATCACGGAAAAGCGGAGTGATTGGGAAGAGTGTTGCTCCGCTTTCATCACGCTTTGGCTTTCGGTAAGTCAGTGCATTTTTTAATTTTATAAAACCGGCTGATGACTGTTCAGCCGGTTTTCTTTTTTCAATACTGAGGGGTTTTGTTGCAGACCTGTTCGGGACTCCTTGCGGAACTGTTGCCAAAACACCGTTCTTTTGGCAAGGAGCCGGCAACAACTCCGCAACAACTCCCGAAGAAAATCTTCATTACTTTGTCAAAGTTTTAAACAGCATGACGATTACTTTGACAAAGTTCGAATCACAACCTCCATCCATTCTCAAAATAAACTTTGTTAAAGGTTGATGCGCATGTACAGAACTTTGACAAAGTAATATAGGAGCATCACTCAAAAGATGATTGAAAGATGGCTTCGATAACCTCAGCCACCGCGACATCCTCAGCCACCTGTAGAACCTCACTGAGCGGGGAAGAAAAAAATCATCCGCTGTGTTGACTGTATGATATTTTTTGAATAATATTGTAAGGCTGATTGGATGATAAAACAGCCTGCCCATGATTACCTACGAAATGTTTCCGCCTCATTTTCAGCACTGCATGCTGGCAGACTGTCCGCACAGTGAGGTATGTCTCCGCTTCCGCGCATTCAGTCTGGCCCCGGAAACTGCCCTTTCATTTACGCTGCTCAATCCCGGCATGCTCCGGACTCAGGATCTTTCGCAGTGCAGCTGGCTGCTTTCCCGTGAACCGCAGATTCATACCCGCGGTCTGAGTGCTGTATTGGGGAAACTTCCGTATACCACCGTGAAAAATATCCGGCAGGAACTTACCGGTATTCTCGGACAGAGTGCGTATTACCGACACCTGCGGAACGAACTTTGGCTCAGCCCGCCCCTACAGCAGCAGGTTTATGAAATTTTCTGCAAATATGGCGTTGAGGAGCATCTTGTATATCCCGAGTCCGGTTTCTTTCTCTGATTTTATTATTCTGTAAGGCTGAAACAAAATTTTCATACGTATGAAACAAAATTTTCAGAAGCATGAAACAAAATTTTCAGAGGAATGAAACAGAAGTTTCACAGTTTGCTCCGACTCTTCCAGAAACGCCGTCAACGTTGAATTCTTCAGTCAAACCGAGTGCTTTAGAATCCCCAAAGTGTCCGTTACCAGAAACAAATTACCTCCCGATGCCTGATGTACCCGAAGGCGCAGGTTCCACTTCCCAAAACCCTTTTATTTTTCTGTGTTTTTTTATGTTGATTTCCATGAACGCTTCATGAAGTATCCATGAAGCATCCATGAAGCATCTATGAAGCATCCATGGATCATCCTTTTTCTGCCCCTGTCTGACCCATCCTCAAATAGCGATGCAGGTTAATAAATAAATCCTGAGTTAACCATACACCTCCATTTTCGCAGGTAAAGTTTTTGTTATCGTTCTTCCATCTCCTTAGTCGGACTGGGGGACTTCAATGAATGAAATTTTAGTTTCGATGTTCTCATCACTTTATGGCTTCCCGTATCTGCATATCGCCAGATCTCCTTATTTTTCTAAAGGAATGCTGACCGCCGCAGATTGGCGGCGTGGCTGTTTAGATTTGATGCAGGAACTCACAGCAGTCGGCTTTATCCATTTGTTTTTTCAGCAGGCCGAATTTCCGCAGCTGGAAGATTTTAATTAGATTTGTTAACGTACACAAAATAAACAATGAAACCGGAAATTTACTACGGCGGCGATTTTAGTGTAGATCTCTCCCAGGTCAAAGCCATCAAGAAAGATTACGACACCAAAACCATCATCTTTGAATTGAAAACCCGCGCCGAGTTCGGGATTAATCCTTTTACACAAACGGAAGAAATGATCTTGGTTTCTGAAACTCCCGTTTCTACCATGCCCTACACCAGTACCGACTCCATGAATGCTTATTATGACGAAGTGGTGGAGGCGTGGAAAGAATATCTGAAGGAAAACGGGTAAAAACCGTTCTCACTATGTTGTTTGTTTAAACAACAAAAAGCAAAATTTAAAATATCAACAAGAGACTGACTAAATGCAAGGAAAACAACTTAGAAAATTAGAAGCCGAACTGTGGAGAGCCGCAGACCAACTTAGAGCAAACAGTAAACTGACTGCTTCGGAATACTCAATGCCTGTATTGGGACTGATATTTTTACGACACGCATACAACCGCTTTCAAAAAGTAAAAGTGGAAGTTGAAAAAGATTTGCCTGTGCATCCACAGCGTGGCAGACGACCTGTTACCAAAAAAGATTTTGAGGAACGCAATGCAATGTTCCTGCCCGACAACGCACAGTTTGACTACTTGGTTTCATTGCCCGAAAGTGCCGACATTGGCGAAGCGATAGACAATGCAATGAAACTGATTGAGGACGAATACGACAACCTCAAAGGGGTATTGCCCAAGAACTTTTCCATTTTCAGTAAAGACCTGTTGCGGGAACTGCTCCGCATATTCAATAAAGAAGTGTTGCAGAAAGCCGAAGGCGATTTATTCGGGAAGATTTACGAATATTTCCTCAACAAATTTGCAATGACAGGAGCACAGGAAGGCGGAGAGTTTTTTACGCCTATGAGTTTGGTGCAAACCATTGTAAACGTAATTGAACCCGACCACGGCATTGTGTTTGACCCTGCCTGTGGCAGTGCGGGAATGTTTGTGCAAACGGGTTATTTCATTGAAAGCGAAGGACTGAAACCTGCCGAGAAAGTTACTTTTTACGGACAGGAAAAAGCCGACCTCAATACCAAACTCGCCAAGATGAACCTTGCAGTGCACGGGCTGGAAGGCAACATACAGGAAGGCAATACTTTTTACGAAGACAAACACGACCTTGTGGGCGGTGCTGATTATGTAATGGCAAATCCTCCGTTTAATGTGGACGGTGTGGACAAAGCCAAAGATATTGTAAAGAAAGACCCACGCCTGATATTGGACGGCAAAGTAAACCTGCCCAAAAATGACAACGCAAATTATTTGTGGATTCAGTATTTCTACAACTACCTGAAACCAACTGGCAGAGCAGGTTTCGTTATGGCTTCTTCTGCCAGTGATGCTGGCCATAGCGAAAAAGAAATACGAGAAAAGCTAGTGAAGACAGGTGCTGTGGATGTGATGATGGCCATAGGTAACAACTTTTTCTATACCCGTTCATTGCCTTGCACCTTGTGGTTTTTTGACCGTGCAAAAGAAAGCGACAAAAAGAAAAGTGATAAAGTGCTGATGCTCGATGCCCGAAAAATTTACCGCAAGGTAACGAGTAAGGTAAACGACTTTAGCCCCGAGCAATTGCAAAACCTCATTTGCATTGTAAACCTGTATAGAGGCAATACCAAAAAGTTTGAATGCACGGTAAAAAGCTATTTGCAAACGTCTGCCGATTTAGCCAAAGAAACAGCCGAAGCAAGCACTGAACTGCAAAAGCAATTGCAGAAAGTATTGAAAACCGTTAGTGACTTTGCGACCAAATACGCCAAAGAAAACAAAGAAGCAAATGCATTTGTAGATGCTTTGAATATCGAAGAAACCGCAAGCATTTACGAGCAACAAAACAAGCTGATTGCCGAAGTGAAAAAAGCCAAAGCCGATATTGACATTTTAGAAAGCATTGCCCACTTGTGCAAAGCACTCCGCAAACCACAAGATAAACTCATTAAGCAATTGTTGGATGCCATAAGCACAGCCGCTAAAGAATACCAACTAAGCAAAAACAAAGACTGGAAAGAGTTGAACCTAAAAGAACAACTCGACCAACTGAAAGCCCTGCAACAGCAACTCAGCGGCAACCCCGATGAGGAAGAACCCGGCTTGCTGCACGAAACCGAATATTTCTACAAACAAGCCCATTGGCTCACGAGCCGTTTCCCCGAAGGCATTTATACCGATGTGGAAGGACTATGCAAAGTGGTAAACCAAAAAGAAATTGAAGCCAAAGACTGGAGCCTAAGCCCGGGCAGGTATGTAGGCGTGGACACCAGCACCGATGAGGACTTTGACTACGAAGAACGCTTGAACGAAATACACATAGAGTTGGATGGCTTGAACGAAGAGGCCATTGCCTTGGCAAAAACCATTTCTGAAAACTTTAAAGAGTTGGCGATATGAAATGGGAGCAAAAGAAATTAGCAGAACTCTGCAATAAATTAACAGACGGCACTCACGATTCACCAAAGTTGCAGCCGTCTGGTATGCCATTTATAAAAGGAGTTCACGTAAAGCAAGGTATCATTGATTTTGAAAATTGCGATTATATCACTTATGAAGAACACCAAAAGGTAATTAAAAGGTCAAAACCTGAAAGAAACGATATTTTATTAGCAAACATTGGAATTAATATTGGTGAATTGGGATATGTAAAAACCGATGATGAATTCAGTATTAAAAATGTTGCTTTACTTAAAGTTAATCAAGAAGCAATTGACAGTCGATATTTATACTACAATCTAAAAAATCCTTCACAGCAGGAAAGACTTCGTAATCATAAAGGTGGTTCTGCACAACCTTTTCTTTCATTAGAAACCTTACGAGGTTATAAGATTCAATTTCACAAATCAAATTCCACCCAACGCAAAATCGCATCCACTTTATCGGCTTATGATGATTTGATAGAGAATAATTTGAAGCGGATAAAGTTGCTGGAGGAGAAGGCGTTTTTGAGGTATAAGCAGATTGTGAGGGAGGAGAAAATGGCAGAATTTTTAATTGAAGAAGTATGTGAAACTTTAGGTGGTGGAACTCCAGCTACAGGTGATAGAAGATTTTGGGATGAAGGTGAAATACTTTGGTTTTCTCCAACAGATTTGACAAAACACCACTCAATAGTATTGTTAGATAGCGAAAAGAAAATAACTGAATTGGGACTGCAAAAAAGTTCCGCCAAGTTGGTTCCACCGAAAACAATTTTAATGACGAGCCGAGCCAGTATCGGTTATTTTGGATTGATAAACAAACCTGCCTCAACAAATCAAGGTTTCATCAACATTATTCCATTCAATGAGAATCACAGAGCATATATGCTTTTTGATTGAAGAACAGGAAGGAGGAAATTATTGGAAATGCAAATGGTTCAACATTTTTAGAGATTTCAAAAGGTAAATTCCGACAAATGAAAATCAAATTACCAAAAGACGAAAAAGTGTTGGTTGACTTTGAAAAGGAATTTGAAATTACATTCAACTTCATTGAAAACCTTTTAAAACAAAACACCAAACTCCGCGAGGCACGGGATATTTTATTGCCTAAACTGATGAACGGACAAATGGAGGTGTGAAAAATATTTTTTCTGAAAATTTGTCTTTTTCATTTTTTCAGACTATTTATTAGAAACGATAAGATTATGACACAAGAAATTGAAAACAGAATTAACGAACTCAAAGAATACGGTGATAAACAACGTGAACTGATTATTGGAATAAACAAAGCGATTGAAAGTGATGGCTTCTGTCCTTCTGATGGGCAATGGGCAGCCATTAGCTACATCTGCGAACAAGGTAAACGGGGATTGCAAGAATTGGAGAGGTTGGAAGAACTTAAAAAGAGATTTGAATAGATGAACCTTTTACAAGTCGATATAATCACCGGAATTCCAAAAGTAAAAAAAATTACAGTTCCAACAACTGATACCAGAACCAATAGAACAGTAAAATTATGAAAAGCAAAACAGCCTTTAAAACAATAGAAGATTTTCTCTATCGGGAAAATAAAACATTTGTAATACCTGATTATCAAAGAGGATACAAATGGGCTGTGAAAGAAAATGCAAAATCGCTTAGTGCGGTAGAAAAACTCGTAGATAATCTGCTTAATTCCAATAAGGAGCAACCCTATTTTTTACAGGGAGTTACAGTAGTTGAAGAGAATGATAATGTTATTCTGATAGATGGACAACAACGAACAACTACACTATATCTGCTGTTGTGGTGCCTCAATAAACAGTTGATTAAAAATATTCAACTGAAGTATGATATTAGAGAAAAGTCCAAAGAGTTTATTAATAATTTAAAAACTGATGACTTTGAATACAATTTATTCGATAATGAAAATAGCAATCAAGACGTGTTCTATTTTAAAAAAGCGATAGAACAGATTGAGAATAAAATAAAATCATTACAGGAAACTGAAAGAGGAAATTTTATATCATTTCTTTTGTCAAATGTAACGATTTTATATATCGTTATCGACCCAAATAAAGCTACAAAAACATTTACCATGATGAATGGCTCTAAAGCCAGCATGCTGCAAGAAGAATTGGTAAAGGCTGAAATACTTCGAAAAATCTCATTGCCCGATATAACCGCAAAACAGGTGTCGAGTTCGGTTGATGAGAATTTAAAAGATTTGAAAGAAATTATAGCAAAAGATTGGGAAACAAATGCGTTAAGAAGCCGCTATGCCCGCGAATGGGATAAATGGCTTTATTGGTGGAATAGACAGGATGTAAAAGAATTCTTTGGGACAGAGAAGCCTATGGGGATGCTTTTGGAATTATATTTTTGGAATAAATATAACTCTAAGATATCGTTTGATTTTGAAAGTTTTCGAGTTTTGCTCATTGAAAATGGTAACACCGAAAAGCAAAAGACAAAACTGGTTTTTAAAGAATTGCGGGATTTGCAAAAGTCATTTGAGGACATTTTTAGCATTCCTCGAATCCATAATTATTTGAAGATATCGCTGCTGTGCACCTCTAACAGTGAAGATAGGTTTGACATCATTAATTATTTCATGCAAAAAAAGCATGAAAATAAAATAGAAGATGATTATGCTAAATGGAGATTAGTAGGTGCGACTCACCGGCAAATTACAAAAGAAGATGAAGTAAGAGATGATGAGGGTCGTAAAGAAGAAAAGGCTAAGGCTTCGCTAAATCTACTATCTCAACAATACGTATATCAAAATGCACCCGATTTAGCCTTAAAGCAACTCCTCCGTTTAAATGTGGAAGAGGATAATAAACTGTATGATGGCGGGGGGCGGAAATTTGATTTTAAAATATTCGGAAACAAATCTTTGGAACATATTCACCCTAAATCAAAGGCATATCATAAAGAAGAAATTATTAATAGTGAAGGAGATGCTGTGACTATTTATAAAACTGGTAATGATGAAATATTAGAGGGTGGTGAGCCTAAAGGAGCTGAATGGTTAAATCGTGATATTATGGAAGAAAACTGTAGCGAACATTCTATTGGGAATCTACTTTTGTTGGACAAAAATGAAAATTCAAAGTTCAACGACAGCCCATTTATTGATAAAAAGAATATTTATTTCAATATTAATGAAAATTTTAAAAGCAGAAATTTACTGCACACAATCTCTGTTTTTGCTAAATCAAATTGGACTAAAGATGACATTCTGGAGAATCAAAGAATGTTTATTAAGAGATTTAAAACGGTGTATGGTATTAAAGACAATAATGAATAAGGTATGACAATAAATAACTTCAGGCTTGAAAGTGGACATGAATATATGCTGAAGCAAATATTTAATGGCGAAAACAGAATTGTAATACCTGATTTGCAACGAGATTACTGCTGGGGGGATAAGGCATGGAATAAAGACGCAAATAATTACACAGAACTTGTTTCAAGTTTCTTGGATAGTCTTATTTCGGCTTTTAATGAAAAGCCAAATGATAAATTAACCTTAGGTTTGATTTACGGTTATGAATCCCCTCATTTTACGATTCAGCTTTGTGATGGTCAACAGCGTTTAACTACACTTTTTCTTTTATTAGGAATGATAAACCGAACAACAGGCAATAATACTTTTAAAAACATACTAATTTCTGATAAAGAATTAGCTGATGATAGAGAGCCAAATTTGCTATATGCCATTCGGGAAAGCACACTTTATTTTCTAAGTGATTTGGTATGCGAATTCTTTTTAAGAAATGACACGAGTGTTGAAGATATCATCAATAAAGATTGGTATTTCAGGGAGTATGACCTTGACGCCTCAATTCAAAGTATGCTGGCTGCTCTAAAAACAATTGACAATAAATTAGTCCACATTGATAGTATAAAGTTTGGAGAATTTATAATAAATAATCTTCAAATGCTGTACTATGATATGGGCCATAGAACAAGAGGAGAAGAGACGTTTGTTGTTATTAATACCACAGGAGAACCGTTGACAGCAACTGAGAATTTAAAACCAATTTTGATTGGTAATATTACGGATCATCAACAGAGAAGAATAGCCGCCGAAAAATGGGAAGATAGAGAAGAATGGTTTTGGAAAAATAAAAGAGCCGATGAACAAACTTCTGATGAAGCTTTAAAAGATTTTTTTATTTGGTACTGGCAAATCCGATTACTACAGGAAAAGTCGTGGAAAGATAAAAAATCGTATACCCTTAATCCAAATGAACTTTTCCAAAAAAAACCAATCGTTGGCGCAGAACAGGAAGAAAACCCTGACATTAGTAAATGGGAGGAGAGTAAAAATCTTGATTTGGTGCACAAATACTTCAAAGCACTAGAATTACTTGTTGAGCAATGTAAAGATCAAAAAATACAAAAAGTTTTAAAAACTATTAATAATGAAGAAATTTCGCTTTCGTGGTTTAGGTCGAGTAAGGTAAGCTTAGACGTTGTATTACCATTAGTTGCTTACGTCACTAAATTCAAGAACCCACAAAACTTGTATCAGTTTGTTCGCAGAATTAGAAGGAACTTTTTTGACAGACAGTTTAAAGAAAGGGAGATGAACTTTTTAGATTGGAGGTACATTATCCAAATCATTAATTCTTCCTCTACCGAAGAATCGATTCTAAAATTCCCAACTAAAAACGAGAATGAATTTAAGTTAATTCCGAATGTTCCGCTGAATGAATGGTACAATGATGACGAAAAACAGAAGGACATATTAAAGAAAGACCACAAAATCGAAATTGAGCAATGGGAAGATCATGATGAACTCAATGGCTCCCTAGATATTTTATGGAGAGCAAATGGTGAAGATCTTCTTAATTACGACAAAATAAAGCAGTATTATAAGACATTCAGTATTCTTTCGGATTGTTTGGTAGTAGAAAAATCGAAATCAGATCCTATTTTATCTAATTTTTTCAGACTATACAAACTACTAATAGGCTACCCTGCAATTGGACATATCGATTATTGTTCATGGGACATGGAAGGAGCTTGGTTTTCATGGCGAGACATTAAATCAAATGAGTTTTTATCATACTTATATGATGAAAACATAATTTCATTAATAAAAATCGATTCTTCTAATCTAGAAGCTGAATTGGTAAAAAGAATAAAGTCTAATGTCAAAGAAATATCTTTAACTGAAATGAATGATGATAATTTTAATGTGGCGAATCATTTGAAAGCATGGTTATTCATTAAAGTACTTTATTCAAACAGTAAAAAAGAGTTATTATCATTTAATGATAGAAATGGAATTGCCAGCTATAAAAAGTGCCAGCAAAATAAGCTAAATATGGATATGGAATTTTCTTTGGCAAATTCGATTTGTGGATATGCAATAAAAAACCCTGCAAATAGAATTGACTATGCCAATAATGAACGGTGGGGAAATGGTAATGACATAGATACAATTATTGGGAACTCTATAACTTTTACTGAATTTCACAACAGAATAACAAATCCAATTGCAAAGGAAAAAATTAAAAGTATAGAAGACGAAATAAATAGTCTCGTTAGTTCTTTTTTAAAAAATTATTAATCTCCAACTAAGTTTTAATTTTAAGTAACTGGATGAGCTACGAATACTCAGAAGATAATCTAATATAACAAACAGCGATTGAGTTGACTAAATAGATGAACAGACACCAAACCGAAATACAATTACAAAAACTGTTTGGCTTCAGGCAGTTTCATGATTTGCAGTGGCAGGTCATTGAAAATCTGTTGGCAGGAAGGCGTGTGCTGTTTATTGAGAAAACAGGATTTGGAAAATCCCTGTGCTTTCAGTTTCCTGCCACTCAGTTAGATGGTGTAACCATTGTATTCTCTCCGCTTATTGCACTGATGCGTGACCAGGTGCGGAGCATGCAGGACAAAGGCATCCGTGCAGCAGCGATAAATTCCAATCAGGAAGATGACGAGAATGCCGCTATCATTGCCAAAGCCCAAAACAATCAATTAGATATTCTCTACATAGCCCCGGAACGCATGGAGAATGCCACATGGATTACGGCTGCCAGAGAAATGAAAATTGCCATGGTGGTGATTGATGAAGCCCATTGTATTTCCATGTGGGGGCAAAGTTTCCGCCCTAATTACCGAAGGATTGTAAACCTTGTTCGATTATTGCCAAAGAATTTTCCAGTTTTGGCTACTACCGCCACAGCCACCCCACGAGTGCAGGAAGATATTATTCAACAAGTTGGCACTGATTTGATTCCCATTCGTGGGCAATTGATGCGTTCCAATATCCGCTTGTTTGTGGTGCATGTGGAAAGTGAAGATGAAAAATTCTTCTGGTTGGCAGAGTATTTACCTAAACTGAAAAAAGCGGGAATAGTCTATACGGGAACGCAGGCCAATACTGATATTTTTTCCAATTGGTTACAGTTTTTAAAATTTAATTCTGCTGCCTACAGCGGTCGGTTGGATGCCGAAAGCCGTATGCGGGTAGAAACTGACTTCAACAATAATAAATACGATTGTGTGGTTTCCACGAATGCCCTGGGGATGGGTATTGACAAGCCGGATATCCGGTTTATCATTCACACCCAGGTGCCGCAATCGCCCATACATTACTATCAGGAAATTGGTCGTGCCGGTCGTGATGGTCAGGAAGCCTTTGCTATTCTTTTGTATAATCCCAATGAGGATGCTGAATTACCAAGGGCTTTTATTGATGGCAGCAAACCGGCTGTTTCTAAGTATGAAAAAGTAATTTCTGTTACCAAAAAAGCGTTGTTTGGCAGAAATGAGATTATCAAAGCAACCAATTTGAAACAAACGCAGGTAAGTGTCATCCTTGCCGACCTGATTGACCAAAGGATTATCAATGAGCAGATAAGCGGTAAAAGCAAAAAATATTTCTTCAATCCCGATGCTCCGGCATTAGACCTCACCGCCTTTGAAACCCTTAGGAACGCGCAGAATCAGGAATTGGAAAAGATGTTGGAATACACAGGTATTTCGTCATGCCGAATGCAATATCTGTGTAATTATCTGGGAGATGAAAGGCAGGGAGCTTGTGGCGTTTGCGATAATGATGCACGTCATCATATGCGTGTTGTGGTAACAGATACCCAAAAACATCAACTGCAGGAATTCAGGGAAACTTTTTTCCCGGTACTGGAAGTAGAAACTACAAAGAGTAAAATTGTTAATGGTGTCGCAGCATCTTATTATGGCGTTTCCAATGTGGGCGCAGCACTCCGGCATTCGAAATATGAAGGTGGTGGCGATTTCCCCGATTGGTTGCTTCGCTTAACCCTAAAGGCATTCAGAAAATATTACGGCAACACCAAGTTTGATTTGGTACTTTATGTTCCGCCAACAGAGTCAGGCGAACTGGTAAAAAACTTTGCTGAGAAAATTTCACGAACTTTGGGCATCCCGATTTCACACAAATTGGTTAAAACGGCAGAAACATCTCCTCAAAAAATATTTCAAAGCGGTATTTCCAAAAAGGACAATGTACATGGGAAGTTTGCCTATCAAAATCCTGCTGAAATTGAGGAAAAAAGCATTTTACTGATTGATGACATCTTTGATAGTGGCTACACGATTAAAGAAATTGGACAATACTTAACAAACATAGGAGCAACTTCTATTGCCCCTCTTGTAATTGCAAGAACGGTAGGAGGCGACATTTAAAAAGAATTGAAAAATGAACGAATACATAGATAAAACATATTGGATTGCGATAGCCCATTTACCAAAATGGCATACTGAACGAACAAATCGTTTAATTATTCAAGTAGTGCATGAAAAGAAAATGTCATGGGCTGATTTTTTTGAATTGGATAAAACGGGTTGGCGCGAGTTATTTGCTTTCAACGAAAAAGAACTGGCAGATTTGGAATATGCAAAAAGTGATATGCCACGCTTGGCTTTCATCGCAGAACAATTACAAAACGAAGGATTTCAAATTATCCCTATAAATTCACCCGATTATCCTGTGGTGCTTAAAGAAAATCTAAAAATCAAAAGTTCACCTCCGGTTTTATATATCAAAGGCAGAAAAGGATTACTTCAGGAAGATGCTGTGGCAATTGTAGGTTCGAGAAAAGCAGGAAATAAAGCCCTTGAGTTTACCGACCATGTAGCTAAAAAAAGTGTGAAAGAGTTTAAGGTTGTTGTAAGTGGTTTTGCAAAAGGAGTTGACAAACAAGCGTTGGACAGCACAATTGAAGTCAATGGAAAAAGCATCATTGTCCTGCCGCAGGGAATTTTGACTTTTCAGTCGGGCTTTAAAAAATATTACGAACCCATTGTAAATGGCGATGTATTGGTCTTAAGCACATTCTTTCCAAAAGCAGGTTGGGATGTTGGATTAGCCATGGCAAGAAACGCTTACATCTATGGTTTGGCAAATGAAATTTATGTAGCAGAATCAGATAGTAAAGGTGGCACATGGGAAGGTGCTATGGATGGTTTGAAAAGACAGAGAAAAATTTATGTGAGAATCCCAGAGCCAAAAGAGAAAAATGCAAATTTAAAACTGGTAGAGTTGGGAGCATTGCCTGTGAACATGGATGGAGAAATTGTTGACTCAAAGGTTTTGACTTCAAAAGAATTATTTGAAATAGGCACTAAGAATGAAGTGAACGAACCGCCTGCAACTTATGAAAATGGTAAACGCAACATTGAAAAAGACATACTTGAATTATTAAACAAAGGCACTTATACATCAAAGGAAATTTTACTGGCTTTGAAATTAGATTGGGATAGCAGAAAACTTACAAGTTTTTTAAAGAAGAATCCCAACGTAAAAGCTGTAGCAGGTAAACCAGCAAAGTTTACCCGAAATGATGTTGTATCGGCTTCATTATTTGGATAACATGACTTGGGAATACTCAGAAGATAATTTAATAGAACAAACAGCGATTGATTTATTTTTCAATCACCTGGGATGGGATACGCTATTGGCTTACAACAAAGAAGGCTTTGGCGAAGGCAGTACCTTGGGCAGACTGAACAAAAAGGAGGTGGTGCTGAGAAAGATATTCTTTGAAAAAATCAAGGAGTTCAATCCGGGCTTACCCCAGAAAGCGTATGAAGAAGCCTACGAAAAACTGACAGAAGAAAGCATCACCAAGTCTTTAGCTGAAATCAATTATGAAAAGCACCAATTACTCCGCAATGGTATTCCCGTGGATTTCATCAACGAAAAGGGTGAACAGGTCAAGAACAAAACGCTAAAGGTTTTCGATTTTGACAATGCCGACAAGAACAACTTTTTAGCTGTTCGCCAACTGTGGTTGCAAGGCAAAAGCAATCGGGAACGAAGACCCGATATTATCGGTTTCGTAAATGGCATTCCGCTATTGTTCATTGAACTCAAAGCCGCACACCGCAAATTAGAAAATGCCTACAACGATAATTTCACCGACTACAAAGACGTTATTCCAAAACTATTCTATTACAACGCTTTTGTAGTGCTGAGTAATGGCATTGAGAGTCGTATTGGCAGTGTTACAGGCAAGTACCAGCACTTTCACGAATGGAAACGAATAGCAGAAGAAGACGACGGAATTGTGGCCTTAGACAGAATCATTGTTGGCGTTTGCGAGAAGAAACGTTTTTTAGATTTGTTCGAAAACTTCATACTGTTTGACAACTCATTGGGTAAAGTGGTAAAACTCATTGCCCGAAACCACCAGTTTATTGGCGTAAACAAAGCCATTGAAAACATTCAGCACAAAGAGCAACTCTATAAACTGGGCAAAATCAGTTTAGAGGAAAAACAAAAATTGGGTGTGTTTTGGCATACACAGGGAAGCGGTAAATCTTACTCAATGGTTTTTTTCTGCCAAAAAATCCACCATCAGTTTACAGGCAGCTATACGTTCTTAATCGTAACTGACCGTAATGAATTAGATACACAGATTTACGGAACTTTCAGCGGAATTGGTGCAGTTCCGCAAATAAAATCGGGTTCAAAAGATTCATTGAAAGCTAACAGCGGAAAGCATTTGAAAGAATTATTGAGTTCGGAACATCGCTATTTATTTACACTCATACACAAATTCAATTTTGAGGAAGAAATAACCAGAAGGGATAACATCATTGTCATTTCAGATGAAGCACACCGAACACAGGGAGGAAATTTAGCAATGAACCTGCGAAACGCCTTGCCTAATGCTTCATTTATTGGTTTTACAGGAACGCCGCTTTTCAAGGATGATGAAATTACCAAGCGTATTTTTGGTGATTATGTTTCCCGATACGACTTCAAACGAAGTGTGGATGATGGTGCAACCGTCCCACTTTACTATGAAAACAGAGGTGAGTACCTGAAGTTGGATAATCCGAAAATCAACGACAACATACGAACGCTGCTAGAAAAGGAAGAGCTGGAAAGTGATGAACGCAGTAAGGTTGAAAAGTTAATCGCCAGAGAATATCCAATTTTAACCGCCAAAAAAAGGCTGAATGATATTGCGAAAGATGCTGTTTGGCATTTCTGCAACAGAGGCTACAAGGGAAAAGGGATGTTTATCGCACTGGATAAGCTTACGGCAGTAAGGATGTATGACCTGATTACCGAGCATTGGAAAAAGTATGTAGAGCAATTGGAAAAAGAGGTTTCCAAAGGAAAATATGGCGACCAGGAATTATTGGAGAAAAGCCGTGAACTGCAATGGATAAAGGAAACGGAAATTTGTGTGGTGGTGAGTTCAGAGCAAAATGAAATTCAAAAGTTCCAGAAATGGGATTTGGACATCGAACCGCACCGGGAAAAAATGAACACCCAAGACCTTGAAACAAGGTTTAAAGATGAGGATGATCCTTTCCGTTTCGTGATTGTTTGTGCGATGTGGATCACTGGTTTTGATGTTCCTACGTTGTCCACCTTATATTTAGACAAGCCTTTGAAATCGCATACCTTAATGCAGGCTATTGCAAGAGCCAACCGTATCAGCGAAGGAAAAAATAATGGTCTGATAGTGGACTATATTGAAACCTACACTGCGTTATTAGACGCATTGGCAATTTATGGTGCAGGGGGTGAAAATAGCAAAGATGGTGGTGAAAAACCCGAAACACCAGTAAAGCCAAAAGAGGAACTCATTATGCTGTTGGAAGAAACATTGCACGCCACTGAAACCTTTTTACGGGATGAAGTAAATTTCGATTTGCAGGAACTTATCAAAGCAGACGGTTTACATAAACTGGCTGCAATGGAAAAGGCGGTCAATGCGGTTTATACAAACGATGAAACCAAACGTAAATTTCAGGTTCTGGCAAGAGCCGTTTTTAAGAAATATAAAGCCCTGCAACCCGATAAAGTTCTATATCAGTATGCTCAAAGAAAAAATGCCATAGATGTTATCTACACGGCTATTGAGAACAATATTGTAAGTGCTGATGTAGCTGACATCATGCGCAAAATTCAGAATGTGGTAGATAATTCCATAGAAAATATGGTTGCAGAACCCGGACACAATGAAGAGAAAATCATTGACCTGAGCGGTTTGGATTTTGACTTATTGGAACAATACTTTTTGAAAACCAAGAACAAGAATACTGCAGTTCAATCACTGAAAGAGAAAGTTGAAAAGCAACTAAAGAGAATGGTAGAACGCAATCCGATGACTGTAGACTTTTATAAACGCTACCAGGAAATCATTGAAGAATACAACAGGGGAAAAGACGAAGCTGTAATCAAAGAAACATTCAGAAAGCTGATCGAACTTGTTAACTCTTTGTCACAAGAAGAAGCAGATACCAGAAGAGAGGGACTTACTGACGAGCAAAAAGCCATTTTTGATATTTTGCGACACGGCAAAAAGTTGGAGGATAAAGAGAAAAACGAAATCAAGAAAATCTCTGTTCAACTACTGGAAGATCTGAAACAGGAAAAATTAAAAGTGGATCAATGGGCTGATAAATCTGTAACAGCAGCAGCCGTATTTAATACGGTAAGCAAGACTTTATTTGAAACATTGCCTTATCCGTCCTATCAAACAGATGAAATCGACTTAAAAACAAACCTGGTATATGAATACCTGAAGCATCAATATTTTGGCGGAGGAATGAGTGTTTACGGACATTATTAATCTTCGCTAAAGGATTGCTGTTTTGCTAATGACATGCAAGTTGAGTTGAAATGCCGCTTGAAGTAGACTATAGACCGAGCAACTATTTCCCTAAGCCAGTTCTGTTTTTTATCAAGTCTCTACCGCTAACCGCCACCCTTTGTCTCAGTGCCTTCCTACTTTTGAAAAAAACATCATGAAAGAAAAACTGGAAGAACTGTTAGTCCTGCTCGATAAGATCAACGATAAAATAAGGTGGCTGACAGAGCATGAACCGCAGCATGGGGCGGAGAAGCCGTTTTATGCCTCAAAACGGGACTATCTGAATCATCTGCTGGAATTTCTGAAAGAAGAATTGGGTGCGCTGACTGAAACATTTAAACTTTCCAGCCAGTCGGCGCTGGTATTGGCGGTACTGCTTAGGCTGCATATTAAAAGCGGCGGTCTTAAAAGGCAGTTCATACATTATGCTGATATCGAAAAAGCCCTGGGTCTTTATATGGAAACCCGTTTTGTTTTTGCGCTCAGGGCATCTCTGTTTGATCTGGAAGAACGCAATATCATTGAGATCAGAGAGACCGGCCATTATCTGGTGAGGATCCTGAATCCTTCAAGCACCAGTCCCAATGACTATTACCTGCTGCCTGCAAAACCTTCCTTTGTTCCTTTTGCCAACAGCACGTTTGAATTCACAGGTTCCTTTATTAGTAAGCTTAATTCATACTGATGGTCACTTTTACAGAATTCTGGCAGCTGCTGGAGAAGGCCGGTGACCGCATTGGCTGGTACAGCTGTCTGCGCTACGGTCCTGAAAATGAGAAGGAAAGTGCCCGAATAGTGCAGCATCCTCTTGAGGCACTGGAAGCACATTTGGAAGAGGAGCTCGAGTTACTGTCCATTCAGTTTTCAATATCCAAACAAAGTGCACTGGTATTGCTCGCTCTGCTTTTGACCTGGATGAGTACAGACGGTATCGATCATTATTTGGTCAATGCAGAACAGTTAGCTTCAGTATTAAGTCTGGATGCTTTAGACCTGATCAATTTTGGCGATGAATTCGCTGAACTTCAGGAGAAGGAAATTATCAAAATCAGTGATCTTCCTCTTTCTCTCGTCAATACCCTCTGCCGGATTGATCCCATTTTTGCTGATTACAACGGATTGAATGAAATGCCGTCGCGCTGCCCATTGTTCAGTTGGCGTTTTGAACTGACGCAGGATTTCTGTGAAAAACTGAAAAGCCTTTAGCTCAACGCCACCGTTTGTCGGCCAATGCCAGTAGCTTTGCATCAACAAAAACACAAGTGATGAAAAATGAACTGATGACCCACCTTATTAGGGTAGCAGAAAAACTGAACAACACCTATTCGGACGAATGCGTACTGGATGAAATTGTGTGCAGGCTGAGCAAAGAACTCGCCGTCCTGGCAAATCTGTGGAAATGTACTGAACCTGAGGCAGTGCTGTTGGCGGCCATCATCATCAGGAATACCGACCGGATTTTTGAGCAGTGTACTTTTTCGGATATTTCAAAGGTATTGGGAATCAGTAATCTGGAACTTATTCGTCATTATCACCTCCTGCAAAACCTTCGGGAGCGTGGATTCATCAGCACTGAAGAACTGCAGATGGATAAACTGACGGTAATTAAGCTCCAGGGAATCAGCACTGCGGTAAAACCGGAGATCGCGGAACTGGGCTGGCATTATCAGCTGAGTGCATCAACTGCCGCACAGCTTTTCTTTTAGTTTTTTTCCTGAAATGATAATCCATCATCGTCCTGAACTCAGCCACTCCCGTAATGGCTTTCTTTTTTTAAGGAGGTAATGGATGGTTTCGCTGAAGGTAGGCTTAGATTCCAGCTTAAAAGGAATGATGATATTTCCTGAACGGTCAGTTACTCCGAAACAGTGTCTGTCTTTCTTTAAAACAGCTACTGCAAAATAATCTAAGCCCAGATAATCTCCGCTGAGATAGTTCGGTGGTATTACCATATTCCCCAACCGGTCGGTGAAACCCCAGAGTTTGCCATCGATGCTTACGGCGGCGTATTCTAAATTATAAGGCTCCACCCGGCGGAAACTGTGCGCGCCGACGGGGAGGTTTTCAAAATTGTAGAGCCTCCAGCGTTTCTGTAATTTCCCCCAGAAATGCAGACCGAATGCGGGCTTTATCGCCTCATAGATGGGCGGAATGATGATTTCAAATCTTTCGGACTGAATGCCGGCGCGGCCCTGCACGGTAAAAATAAAGAAACTGCCGTAGAGTTTTTCACCAAGTTCATGAAAATAGATGGGGCGGCCTGCTTCACTGATGTAATATTTCATTTTTTAAGCGAAAATAGGCCGGCAGAATATCAAACCGTGGCGTTCTGCATAAAAAAAATCTCAGTAAGGAAGCCGTTTTAATATCTCCCGATACCCGTCACAGTTTGTCTGTTCACTGTCACATCTTTGTAGGATTAAAAAAAACACAGATGATGAAAATTAGCCTACACGATTTGCTGCTGCGCCACGAGGTAGTGGTTCCGCAAAAGCATGACCTGAAGTTTGAAAGAAATATCGAACGCTTTATACCATTTTCCGAGAACAGGATAAAAAGACTTACATTAGATGATGTTGTCATGAGTGAAAGAGCAGACGGTAAAATGGTCATTCATTCAGGTGGAGGGCAACTCCTGTTTGCTGTAACGCTGCTGTGCGCGCTTGTTGGAAGGCTTTACGATTCAGATGAAAATATTCCGGTTGGCGCCAGACTGATTTTCCGTGATATGGTGAAAGATGAGTGCCGGTACAAACTGCAGATGGAAGGCAGGGTATGGGGGTTTCTCCGGGATTTTGTCATCAACCGTATACCGCCAGGCAAAATCTATCCAACTAAGGCCGGCAAATTCTGGCTGTCTGTTTACCGCTTATTTGCTTTTACTGTTTCTGAAAGGGAAGCGGATGAGATTCAGTGGCTGATTGAAGCTTTAAGCAAAGCTGAGTGTCGCGTTCATCAAGTTTATTTAAATTAAAACTTTGCTTTGAAAATTCTGTTTATTTCCGATACACCACTTCAGCACCTTCTAAACAGATGGACCTGTTTTGGCGGCCGCAGATCTTATTTTTGGTGAAATGAAAAAATATTCTACGGTTGTTATTGTCGGAATCCGGCTGCTTCAGATCCGCACAGAAAACGCTTACCAGCTTGAAATATCTGACAATGCAGGCATTTCCTGGCAGCAGAAATTCAGCGGTTCAGGCGTGGTAGGCAGGTTCTATGGTCTGGCAGTAAAAGGAAAGGTAGTTTTTGCGGAAACTTCGGAAGGTAAATTCCGTTCACATGATGAGGGCCTTTCTTGGATCAGGATCAGTGCTTAGTATTCTGCCGGATGTTTTCCCCAGACCAACAGATCAATTCTTTTTCTAATCTTTTCTCCATCCCACCCTGTGGGTAGTGAGTATGGAAACGGAATGGGGTTGCCAAAACGGTCTGCTACAAAATGCCTTTCTTCATCGGTCATGTCATCGGCCTGCCAGTTCTTAGAGATTTCTGCCCGCCCGGTTTCGGGGTTAAAGTTTGAAATTTTGAAGTCAGAAATAAAAGGAAATACTATATTTTGATGCAGGTCAATGATGCCGAAGTCAATTTTCTGGAAATCTTTGGTGAAGCACCTGAAGGTCTCAGAACAAAAGACAGCATCGTCGATATATCTCTCACGGTCATAGAAAAGACCGGAGGCTTTTCCTGTGCAGAAATAATCACCCACAATTTCTGCATATTCCCAATCGAAGTCGAGTATTGTTTCCTCTTCCCAATTGATTATTCCATATTTTCCATCCTTACAGACTGCAATATATTCTTCGTTAAAATTGCTGATAAAGTCGTAGCGAAAAGGGAGGAGAATTTCATTTTTGAGATTCAGGATGCCATATTTCTCATTTTTGCAGGCAATGATTTTTCCCCCGGTGGGGTAGCGGCAGTTATCATATTCAAAGGGGATGATAGTTTCATGTTTTCGGGTAATGATTCCCCATTTTCCGTGAAGACGGATGACAGAAATATCTTCTTTAAATATCGCGTAGTGATCATAAATCAACGGAATGACCACTTCTCCTTGCCGGTTAACAAAGCCGCCGAGCTGGTCCACATGCACAAAACCGTATCCTTGATCATCAAAAAAAGTAACGTCGTCCCATCTTTGGGGTTCCTCTCCGTTGTGGAGTTCACGGTATTCTACACTTTCATCAGTGTCGCGGGGTTGGAGGGTTTGCATCATGACAGAGTAAAAATTCTGTCGATGCCTTCCTTAAAAATTAGATTTCTGCCGTAGGAAGGATGAAATATAAATTCTTTGTCAAGTGCCAGATCCTTGATTTTAGATTCTGCTTTTCTGCCAACTGAGATTATTTTCTTAATATTGAAAAGTTCGATCAGTTCATTCAAATATCCGAATCCAATTTCAATCTCTTGTTTATTTGGTGTTCTGTTACTACGAGTATCATTTGATTTATGAGGGTGAAATGGATAAATATTCCACAGTAGAGGAAACTCGTTTGGTTTTATTTTTTTGATATGGGTCCAAACAATGTTACTTGAGTTTTCAAATTCAAGTTGATCCTTTTTGTTAATGAATTTGTATTTCTCACTGTTAAAGAAAGGTAAATCAACCATTATCTTTTCGCAGGTGAATGGAATTCCTGTGAGTCTGCATCCTCTGTGTCCTGGTGCTTCACCTACAATCAAAACCTTACTGTTCAAACTTTTTATTTTATTCAAATAAAGCATAAGGTTATGTCTTCTAATTTCACTTTCCAAACTCTCACCGTGGTAAAGATTAGTATACGTATCAGTGCACTCCACGGATGACAGCTTCCCGATAAAATTTTCAATATTTTTCATCATTTATATTTTCTCAAAGCTACAAAATCAAAACGTCTAAACAGGGCGGTGATCAGTAAGTTCTAATAAACCTCTCATTTTGTCTCTTCTGCACTTCAGCTTTGTTGATTCAGTACACTAAGAAATGAAATCAATATATAATCTTAATTAAACCAAACCCATTATGAATCAGTTTGTAGAAAAATACTTTGAAAAAGCAGAAGAAAGTGAAAGAAAGCGCAGTGGGTTAGATCGGCTAAGACTTGCTGCAAATGATTCATCAAGAAAGAAGGCAATCAAAATATTGATTCTGTTCTTACCGCTTCTGCTGGCTTTGTACTTTCTTTCGGTCATTACTGTACTCTTAATCGCGTTTTAGTAAGTAAACCGCCATGTTTTGTCGTTTATCTTTTCTATATTTACAGTCTCAACCTTAACCTTAACCTTAACCTCAACACACGCCATGGCAAAAAACGAACAGATCCTGCGCATTAAATTTATTGAAATCCTTCTCAGAGAAAGAAAAGACAGAGGCGCCTCATACGAAGAAATTGAAGAATATCTGGAAGATAAGTTTGCCGATAAAGACCTTGGTGAAGTTTTAAAGTTCAGCAGGAAAACCTTTGAACGGGATAAAAAAGCCATTGCCGAAATTCTGGGAATTGAAATTTCCTATTCCAAAAAAAAGAATGCCTATTACATTAGCGGCGAAGAACTTGAAAATTCACAGGAGAGCGTGTTTGATAACCTTCTTTTGGTTCAGGCCTACCGCGAAACGAAAGACAAAACAGATATTATGTTTTTCGAAGACCGCAAACCCCGCGGGCTTCATCACCTGCACGGTTTGGTTCATGCCATTATGAACCGCAAACTGATCTCAGTACATTATCAGAGTTTTTCCATGGAGGATCAAAAGACCGTTGTGCTCGAGCCTTACGCCCTTAAAGAGTTCCGTTACCGCTGGTATCTGTTGGCCAGAGCGTTCAGTAAAAACGATTCCTCGTCGGACATTACCGAAAATGTAAAGGCCTATGGATTAGACCGGATTTCAGAACTTGATATCAAAAGCTCCACCTTTAAGCGCCTGAAATATGAGGTATCGACAGCGTACCGTGACCTGTTCGGAATCGTCTCCAAAAATGATCACCCCCTCGAAGAAATTATATTAAGTTTCGATGCGCATCAGGGACAGTATATCAAATCGCTGCCGCTGCACCATTCTCAGGAAATTATGACGGATAATGAAACAGAACTGCGCATCCGGCTGAAACTTTACCCCACTTACGACTTCAAACAGGAAATTCTGTCCCATGGGGAAAGGGTGACGGTAATTTCGCCTGAAAGTTTCCGGGAAGAAATAGCCAACGAATACAGAAGAATTCTTCAAAAATACCAACAGTAATATGTTTTTCCCTACTGCGGCCTGAGGTTCTTTAGGGTGAAAAAACGTCGGTCCCCTAAGGGTCGAAGGCGGGGGGCTCCTTTTTTTTCTTAGTCCGGCGGCTCTTTTTCCAGAAATTTCCTTACCTTTAAAATTCAGTGCCTGTTTTATTCATCCATTGGGCTTGGCGACAGCTCAGTTTTGGCAAAACGTCAGAAAGTCACCATTTAAAACTCCTTTAACGCTTTACTGAAAACACATTCCCGAGGTTGAGCCGTAGTTGCACTGTACCAAAGGTTGGTCTCCTTAAAGGGTAAGGAAAGTCTCCCTAAGATATAAGGCATCAGTAAGAAATCCCATAGCCATTAAATACTTTGGTAAAAACAACCAGGCACTCCCAGAAAGATACGCATGCGCAGCCCTTGATTGAGCGTCACATCATAGCGCAGTTGGCTTAATTTCAATTTCAAAAAACATTAATACATTTACAGGCAAAATATTTCCCATGACCCAACGTTTCCAGGACCAGAACCACCGCCTCAGCCATTTCCAGGATCACGTTGATGTGGTATGTCCGGGTTGCGGCAAAAAGGCAACGGCCACTGCAGACCACGAAAAGAAAGAGGCCCGAATCAACTGTCTGCACTGTGGCTATTCGAAAATCACCGGTACAGCGATAGAAGTGCTGGGCATGCGTGGACATCTGAATGTGGCAGCAAATGCATATTTCGACGCGGAACTGTGGTACACGGCACCTTTTAAGAATGAAGCGTTCGTCGCATTTAACCGCGAACATCTGGATTATCTGGAAGCTTATATTTCTGCCATGCTGCGCGAACACAAAGACCGGACCCACTTTACCCTTCTTGAAAAACTGCCTCGCTTTTACCACGAAGCCAAAAACAGGGATACCCTGCTGAAGCTTATTGCCAAGCTTAAAAACAAAAAATGAAACTCAGAGTCTTTTTATTTCTTTATGTAACCAAGGTAACAGCAAACCGGAGGGATTTAAACGAACTTTGTAAAAAAAAGAAATGAACAGCATTTGCCCCTCCCATCTTTCCTCGTCACCAGAAGATTTTCTGCTTCTCGATATCCGCGAGCGGTTTGAATTCGATACCTACCGCGGAGTTTTCCCAAATCTGAAGAATATCCCTTTCAGTGAATTCGATGAGAAACTTCCGACTTTGGATAAAAGCAGGAAAACATTACTCATCTGTAACAACGGACTGCGCAGCCGAACCGCCGTGCAGTTTCTTACCGAAAGAGGCTTCAGCGATGTTTCCTATGTGACGGGCGGTCTGGTGAAATGGCAGCAGAACGGTCTGCCGATGACGGGTACTCCGCCGGATTTCATATCGCATTCCTTGTCAGATTCTAAGGACTGTTCTGCCTGAAAAATCAGCAATTAAACTTAAAATAATTTTGGGAAAAATCTTCCGGTCCTCCTACGGTAGTCCGCATAGGTGGGATATTTCTTCATGAGCTGCTATTCCTCGTAAGTGGATTTCAGATAGAAGAGCAGCGGCAGCGATGGCAACTCCCATTGCCGCAAATACTCATCCCGCAACGGTAGGTGCAGCCGACACTTTCACCCGCTGCAGCCATTCCTACACATACCCGGCGAAAATATAAACTGCAGCCCAACGAAATCCTGCGCCGTTTTCTTCATCGTCAGTCGTTTTGGATGAGGTTACGGATTTACCGCAATGCTGAAAATTCCTCTCAGTTCATCTACGCCGTAACCGGTGGCTTTATCGTCCGGGTAAATTGATTTGATTTTCTGATGGGTTTTTTCCGCCAGCTCTTTACCGGGTGTTCCGTGGCACTGTAGGCACATCGCGTTTGTGACGATAGGGGAATAATAATAGCCGTCTTTCAGCAGACCTTCAGGCTTTTTACCGGCGGCAAGCATGGCTTTATAGGTGGTGATGACCGCGAGTTCTGAAGGATTTGCGGCATTGTCGGGATTCCGGTACTGATCCGACACTCTTTTAATGCTTACGTTATATTTTTTAGAAATACTGTTCGTCAGCGGTATTGCATTGATGTTGCAGAATTCCAGTGCGTTTTCGGGCCCACCTTCGGCGATTTTCTGTTTCAGTTGAGAGCCGAGGAGCTGCTGGGCTTCCACGGCGTAGTTTTTCAGAATTTCCCCGTCCGGAATCGCTTCACTTTTCCCCGCCGGTATTTCAGTTGTTGTGTTTTCAGCGACGTTGGTCTGCTGTTTCTGGCAGCTTAAAGCCGTGATTAAAAAAGCTCCAACTGCAAAAATGGTTACCTTGTTCATGGTTGTGTTTTTTGTTAAAATATTAAAATATGTCAATCAGATTAATTTATAGGAGACCGATTTCTGGCTTATTATTCACTTAAAAGCCCGTCAATCTCTTTAAAAAAAGAATCTTTGCTGTAATCCGCCATCCCGGCGTGGTGAAGGCGGATTTTTCCGGTTTTGTCGAGCACCACCGTTGTCGGAAGTGACCCGTTGAAATAAGCCG
>NZ_DAMBHK010000033.1:0-7976 GCF_032060305.1 Kaistella sp.
TCCACGAAATCTTTGCCGTATTTTTTAAATAAAGGAATAATTACTTCGCAATCGGATTCGGTTTGAAATTCGTAGTCCGGAAACTCTTTTCTAAGTTCGCGGTGGTTGTAGATTTCACCATTTACAGCAAGAACGATTTTTTTATCATTAGAAAATAATGGCTGTTTCCCAGAAGTTGGGTCTACAATAGCCAATCTTTCGTGGGAGAAAATCACTTTTTCGTCCTGAAAAATTCCGCTCCAATCTGGTCCGCGGTGACGAATTTTTTTAGACATTTCTAAAACCTGAGGTCTTAGCGTTTCGGTTTTTTGTTTAGCATCAAACAAGCATACAATTCCGCACATAGATTTATAATTATAAGTAATTGTTAATAATTGATTAATTTTGTTCTGCAAACATAAAGTAAATGTTTATAAAACAAAATAATATTAAGCAAAATAAGAATATTTTACTAAAATTAGCTTTTAAAGCGGAAAAAATTAAGTTGAAAGGAGAAATTTAGAGAATCTGGTGGAAAAAATTCAAAAAAGAAGCAGACAAATGCCTGCTTTACGTTTCGTTAATGACTTTTATTTAAGCATTTCGCTGAATCAGCGCCATGTAAAACCCGTCGAAACCTTCGCTCGGCATTACTTTTTCTTCTTTCAGTAAGCTAAAGCCTTCGTTGTTTTTTAAGAATGTTTCTACCTGCTCATTATTTTCACTTGGTAGG
Organism: Kaistella sp.; assembly: GCF_032060305.1. Lineage (NCBI taxonomy): Bacteria > Pseudomonadati > Bacteroidota > Flavobacteriia > Flavobacteriales > Weeksellaceae > Kaistella > Kaistella sp. The sequence goes on from NZ_DAMBHK010000033.1 coordinate 713, forward strand.
ATGGAGCATGTTGCATATACCATCTTACCTCCTTTTTTCAGCATTTTGCTGTAATCCTGGAGAATTTGCTGCTGTTCCTGCTTGATTCGGTCAATAAAATCCTGGTCAATTTTCCATTTGGAATCTGGGTTTCTTTTTAAAACGCCCAATCCCGAGCACGGTGCGTCGATCAGCAGTCTGTCGGCTTTTTCATGAAGTCTTTTGATCACTTTATTGTCTTCAATGAAACGGGTTTCAATATTATGCGCTCCGGCTCTTTTCGCACGGCGTTTCAGTTCGGCCAGTTTCCATTCGTAAATATCCAGTGCGATAATCTGACCTTTATTTTTCATCAAAGCCGCTAAGTGAAGAGTTTTTCCACCAGCTCCGGCGCAGGCATCCACCACGCGCATCCCTTCCTGAACATCCAGAAGTTCACCTATCTTCTGAGAAGAGGCATCCTGAACTTCGAATAAACCATCCTTAAAAGCTGAGGTTAAAAATACGTTTTTCTTCTCATCAAGCTGAACGGCATCAGGATAATTTCTGATCTGGAAGCTTTCCACATTTTCATCCTTCAGGTCAGAAATCAATTCTTTCGCTGTGGTTTTCAAGGTATTGGCGCGAAGAATTGTCGGAGCCTGCTCATTCAGCGCATGCATTTCTTTTTCCCAGTTGTTCCCGAGTTCTTTTTCCATCGTTTCGGCAAGCCACTCGGGAATTGAATATTCAATTGCTTTGGTGGGAACTGTATTCTTCTTCAGTTTATTAAGAATGTCAGCATTTTTAATCCCATCAAATTCCTCAAATTTTTTATAATGTGTTTTGGTCCAAAGGCAGTAGGCAAGGATCAGTTTATAGATATTATTCGGTTTCACGCCTTCGCCCATATAATATTCTAGGCGTTTTTTCCAGCGGATGATGTCGTAAAAAATTTGTGAAACTATTTTTCGGTCTTCACTGCCCCATTTTCTGTTGGCTTTCAGAAGCCGCTCTATCACTTTATCTGCATATTTTCGGTCCTCGAAAAAAGTTTCCTGTAAAGCGTCGTGAATTCCTATTAGTAAGTTTCTGTGTATCAGTTCCATGTATGGATAGTTAAATGTTTAGTTTCGCTCGGATTTCCGGGAAAAAATTTTTGCAAAAATACAGTTTTTAACTGAATAATAATGCCATTGATTTGGGCGCCAATTTCCGCCCTCCGTTCCCGCTTTTTTTCTTCCACTGCGTTCCATAAAAAAGAGCTCCACTCAGGTCAGGGCGCAGCTGGGTTGTTGAGAATCAGGGATTTTTAATGACCGTAAAAAATACGTACTTTTGTGTTTCAAAAAAATAAAACGATGAGCGATACCATAATTTGTACGAAATGCCAGTCCGAATTCACTTACGAACAGGATAATCTGCACGTGTGTTCCCAATGTTTTCATGAGTGGGATCCTAATGAAGTTGCCAGTGGCGAAACCATTCTGGACATGAACGGCAACGAACTCCAAAACGGAGATTCTGTAATCGTGATGAAAGATCTTCCTGTAAAAGGAGCACCAAAACCTGTAAAGGCGGGAACAAAGGTTAAAAACATCCGCCTTCGCCCTGATTCTGATCATAATATCGACTGTAAAATCGACGGTTTCGGAGCAATGGCGCTGAAATCTGAATTTGTGAAAAAGGCATAAAAAAAAAGGAAAGATTTGGACAGGGTTCTGTTTCAAAGACTTGGTTGTCCGAAATTAACGGACTAATTTCGTCTTAAAGGCAGAAAGAGAATTAACCAAAAATTTCCTTATTTGGGAAGAGTAAAGTTAAGAAAATATTTTCAATTTCCATACCAGTTTTTTAAAACATGTTGATTTTAGTCTATGAAATCAACCTTCACCGCACCGGAAATTTGAGTGTCGTTATAGATAATCAATTCTTTTCCGCTCACCAAAGCTTTGTTCCAATAGTGGTTTCCGGCGAAACGGCTTTCGAGAATTTGGGCATCTTTCCCTGACTGTGATATTTTTATCTCGTGAGGATACCAGAAATTTTTAAAAACACCGAATGCTGATTTCTCTTCATCAGAGAAAACATTCACTTCCCCGAAAAGTTTAGCCACATAAGCATTGTAGGGGTTTGTGAAAATATCTCTTGGGCTGTCGTTCTGTATCAGCCTGCCTTCCTGAAGAACAACAATCTGATCAAGCCACGGCATCACTTCCTGAATTTCGTGAGTGGAAATGATGAGTGAAATGTTTTTCTCTTTTACATAGTTAAAGAGTTTCTCCCGCAGTTCAATTTTTCTGGAATAATCAAGATTGCTAAAAGGTTCATCAAGCAAAAGCAGTTTCGGCATTACGGAAAGCGCCCGTGCAATCGCAACACGCTGCTGTTGGCCTCCGCTCAGGTATTTTGGGAGAACATTCGCGTATTGTTCAAGGCCTACAACTTTCAGCAGTTCCAGCACTTTGTGTTTTTTTTCCTGAAGATTAATATTCGAAATAAACTTTCCTACATTATCGGAAACCGTAGCATAAGGCATTAGATCATAGTTTTGTGCCACCAGTTTCATCTCACTTTCTCCGGGAACGATGTTTTTTTTAGGGCCATATATGGGTTTTCCATCAAAAATAATCTCTCCTTTTTCCCAGTCGAGCAAGCCATAAATTAAATTAAGCAATGTGGATTTTCCACAGCCGCTTTCGCCGGCCAGCGCTATAATCCTGCCTCTTTCAATCTTTAAGTTCAGATTTCGGAAAAGCTCTTTTTCAGGGGAATAAGAGAAAAACAATTGATTGATTTCTAATAGCATATCTGCAAAATTAATAAATTTGATCTTACTGTGAATTATTTTTATTATTTTAGCGGGAGCAATAAAAAAAGCAAAAATTTGATGAAAAATATGTTTAAGATCTCAGTGTTTTCAGCATTTATTTTGGGAATGACAGTAGTTTCATGTGGAAAAGACAAACCGCTGAGCAGCGTAAACAACGAGGTTACTACAACAACAGAAGGAAATTCTTTCCAGGTAGATACTTTAAACAGTAAAATTGAATGGAAAGGCTTTAAAATTCTGAAATCCGACAATACCAGCCATTTTGGAACCATTAAGTTCGAAAGTGGAGATGTTACCGTAAAAGACGGGAAACTGGAAAGCGGCAAATTTGTTGCAGATATGAATTCTTTAACCTCAGTTGACTTGAAAGATGATGCCGAACAGCTGAATAAATTAAATGGACATTTGAAAAGTGGTGATTTCTTCGAAGTTGAAAAATTCCCAACCGCTTCTTACGAAATTACCAAAGTTTCTGAAAATGCCAATGGAGATTACAATACGCTTCTTGATGGCAACTTAACAATCAAAGGAATTACAAAACCGGTTCAGTTCAATGCGAATGTTACCGTTAACAATGGTGAGGTGAGCATTGCTACAGAACCAAAAGACATCAACAGAGAGGATTTCGGTGTGAAATTCCAGATGCCTCTTGCAAACGGCGTTATCAAAAATGAGGTAAATCTTCAGATTTTGATTAAAGCCCTGGAAAAGAAATAATTTTTTTTATTTAAGTGTGATAAGTGATGTGAATCCGTCTCATTGTTAATGAGGCGGATTTTTTTAATGGCGATAATTACGCCCTGTTTTTCCCTCAAAATTTATTAAATTTGCAGACTTACGAAAAGGCTTTAAACCAAGCATTTTCTGCATAAATTCAAAACATATGACTTCACAAGAGATACGCCAGCAGTTTTTAGATTATTTTAAAGAAAAAGGTCACCTCATCGTTCCTTCCGCACCTATTGTGCTGAAAGATGATCCAACGCTCATGTTCTCGAACTCGGGAATGACGCAGTTTAAGGATTATTTTCTGGGTTATAAAGAGCCCAAAGCCCCGAGAATTGCAGATACGCAAAAATGTTTGCGGGTTTCCGGGAAACACAATGATTTGGATGATGTTGGTCGCGATACTTACCATCACACGATGTTCGAAATGCTGGGGAACTGGTCTTTCGGCGATTACTTCAAGAAAGAAGCCATCGGTTTTGCCTGGGAACTTTTAACGGAAGTTTATAAAATTCCGAAAGAGAATTTATATGTAACCATTTTCGAAGGTGATGCTTCCGAAAATCTTGCGCGCGACCAGGATGCCTATGATTACTGGAAAACACATATCGATGAAAGTAGAATCATCAACGGAAATAAAAAAGACAATTTCTGGGAAATGGGAGAAAGCGGACCTTGCGGACCCTGTTCGGAAATCCATGTCGATTTAAGGTCTGAAGAAGAAAAAGCCAAAGTTCCCGGCATTGATCTCATCAATAATGATCATCCGCAGGTTGTGGAAATCTGGAACAACGTTTTCATGGAGTTCAATAGAAAAGCCGACGGGAGTTTAGAGAAATTACCGGCACAGCACGTAGACACCGGAATGGGCTTCGAGCGCCTGTGTATGGCTTTGCAAGGCAAAAAATCCAATTACGATACCGATGTTTTCACGCCTTTAATTGCTAAAGTAGAAGAGCTTTCAGGTAAAAAATACACTGGGATTTTAGAAGATGAAAAAGACATCGCGATTCGTGTTGTCGTGGATCATATTCGTGCTGTAGCATTTGCAATTGCCGACGGACAGCTGCCTTCCAATGGTGGAGCAGGATATGTGATCAGAAGAATTTTAAGAAGGGCAATTTCATATTCTTACCGTTTTTTAGGAATGAAAGAGCCTTTCCTTTTTGAATTGGTTGCTGTTTTGAAAAGTGAAATGGGCGAATTTTTCCCGGAACTTGTAAAACAGCAGAAACTGGTTACAGAAGTGATTAAAGAAGAAGAAACTTCTTTCCTGAAAACCATTGAACATGGTTTAAAAAGAATCGATTTAATTATTAATGAAACCCTTTCCAAAAACGAAAAAACACTTCCCGGTGCTGAGGTTTTTGAACTTTATGACACATACGGCTTCCCAGCAGATCTCTCAAGAATCATCGCAGAAGAAAAGCAGTTAACCGTCGATGAAAAAGGTTTTGATGAAGAAATGGAAAAGCAGAAACAGCGTTCCAAGAAATCATCAGTCCAGAAAGTTCATGACTGGGTCATTCTTGAAGAAAAGCAGGAAAGTTTTGTTGGGTACGACCAGACTGAAACAGAAACCTATATTACCCGTTACCGAAAAATCGAAAATAAAGACGGCGAATTCTACCAGATCGTTCTCTCGAAGTCTCCATTCTATCCTGAAGGTGGTGGACAGGTAGGTGATAAAGGGATTCTAATACCAAGCTATACTGAAGGTTTTGATATTTCAAATCCCAGTGTTTTCGGAATTACTGATTGCGCAGATATTGTAGAAATTCTGGAAACGAAAAAAGAAAATAACCTGATCGTTTCTTTAATAAAAGACTTGCCGAAAGATGCAGGAGCGGTTTTCTATGCAAAGGTGAACGCAACAGAAAGAAAAAACACCCAGGCTAACCATTCGGTGACGCATTTGTTACATGAAGCTTTGAGAGAAGTTTTAGGAACTCATGTAGAACAGAAAGGTTCTTTTGTGGGTCCGGATTATCTTCGGTTTGATTTCTCTCATTTCTCTAAAATGAATGAAGAAGAACTGAAATTGGTTGAAGAGAAGGTAAATTCAAAAATAAAAGAAAATATTGCTTTGCAGGAATATAGAAATATTCCGATTGCAGAAGCGATGGAGAAAGGCGCAATGGCGCTTTTCGGTGAAAAGTACGGCGACAGCGTGCGAATGATTCAGTTCGGAAGTTCAAAGGAACTTTGCGGCGGGACTCACGTTAAAAATACAGGCGAAATCGGGTATTTTAAGATTCAGAACGAAAGTTCTACCGCTGCGGGAATCCGTAGAATTGAAGCGATTTCAGGAGATAAATCTGCGGAATACTTCAAGAATATGGAAGTTCAGGTTAAAGAAATTTCTGCTTTATTAAAATCCAGGGATTTGGTGAAATCTGTTGAGAAATTACTGGAAGAAAATTCGGCTCTGAAATCAGAAGTTGAATCCTTGAAAAAAGAGAAAGCAAAAGGCGAAACCGCTAACTGGAAAAATGATTTCACTGAGAAGGGCGACAAAAAACTGTTGGTTAAAAAAGTTTCAATGGATGCCGGAAGTGTGAAAGATATCGTTTTTCAACTCAAAAAGGAGGTTGAAAATTCTGTAATCATCATTATTTCAGACGCTGATCAGAAACCAATGATTACGGTTGGAGTTTCTCAGGACCTGGAATCTAAATATCACGCAGGAAACATTGTAAAAGAACTGGCTAAAGAAATCCAGGGCGGCGGCGGCGGAAATCCCGGTTTTGCTACAGCCGGTGGGAAAAATCTTGCCGGGATTGATGCAGCTTTAGCGAAAGCGCTTGAACTCTAAATCTAAAGTCGAAAAATTAAATAAAGTAAAAGAGTTTCGGGAAGACCGAAACTCTTTTTTTATGGGATATCAATTCCAAAATTAATTGTAGAAATTTCAGTCAGGAACTTTTGTTAATTCTATTTGCGGATTGAGTTTCCTTATTTTTTCTTCCGTTTTCCTGATTTTTTTCTCAAGATTTTCGATGTTTCTTTTGCTTCGCGCGAGTCTTTTATTTGCAGTTTCGGCTTTTTTCATTTTTCTTGCTGCTGATCTTGCTCCTCTTTCATTTTTGCCGAAATCTGTTGTGCTTTTGAAATTGTCGCCGGCTTTATCAGCATCGCGGGTTGCTTTTTTAGCATCTTCATATTCCACGGCGTACTCTTTTCTAGCTTTTTCGAGTTCTTTTTTGTCTTCGGTCAGTTTCATGCTTAATTTCAGAACTTCTTTTTCAGACTTTGAAACAGTAACACTGTCGGCAACAGATTGCGCATTTAATGTACCACAGCTTAAAATACCAACGAAGATTAGGGCGATATACAGCGTTTTTTTCATAATGATTTTTAAAACTTTATTAATACAAATGTAGCCGATTTATTTTGTATTTAAAGTCAGTTTTACATAACAAAAATCCCGAAAAACGAATTTTCCAGGATCTTAATATAAGTGAAATTAATGATGTTTATTTGTTTCCTCCTCCTCTGGCTACCAATGCGATGATTACGATAAGAACTAATGCACCGATTACCCAAACTAATGGATTGCTCATCCAGTCGCCACTCATGCTGTCTCCGCCTTTATCCAGGTCTACATCGACATTTAAATCGGCTGCTTTTTCCTGTGCTTTTACCATAATTGTTGCAAAGTTTGCTGCAACTGCCAATGCGAAAATCTGAATCTTTGTAAGTAGGTTAGAACGTGTCATAATTTAATTTTTTAATGTTATACTTTCT
>NZ_DAMBHK010000033.1:8076-21122 GCF_032060305.1 Kaistella sp.
ACTCTTCCAGGGAACGCAATTACTCCAAAACCACGGTTAACGTAGAGGTATTTCCCCTGGCTTTCATATAAATCTGCCCATTTTTTATACCGATACTGAACCGGCGACCAACGAACATTTTTCAAATCGATCCCGAACTGCATCCCGTGTGTATGTCCGGAAAGCGTGAGCTGAATATTTGCCGGATGATGTTTTACGATTTCATCAAAATGGGTAGGATCGTGACTCATTAAGATTTTGGCAGCATCTGCCGCCACCCCAAACGCAGCTTTATTCAGGTCGCCATATTGTGGGAAGGGCTTCAGTCCCCAATTTTCAACGCCCAGAATATAAAGTTTTTCTCCATTTTTTTGGATAATACGGTGTTCATTACGGAGCACCTCAAATCCAGCTTCTTTCTGAAGTTGAATTAATTTCGGGACGTTCTGTGCTTTTTCACCTTGGGATTTCCATTCGGCGTAATCTCCGTAATCATGGTTTCCGAGGACTGAAAATTTCCCGTCTTTTGCCTTAATTCCGGCAAACATCGGAACAAAGGGTATGAATTCACTGGCAAAATTATTCACAATATCGCCAGTACACAGAACCAAATCTGCATTCTGCTCGTTGATTAAATTGACTGCTTTCTGTAATTTTTCGGGATTAAAAAAACTGCCGGAGTGAATATCTGAAATCTGGATGATTTTATACCCTTTAAAACTCTCTGGTAGTCCGGCAATTTTCAGTTTAACGCGACGTACCCGGTGTCTGTATTTTCCGAAAACAATTCCGTCAATAATCATGGCCGAAAATCCTGCAGCTACGGCAAGCCCAATGATGCTTACAAATTTTCTTCTTTCAGGGAAATAGGTTTCGGGTTTTACGAAAAATGTAAAAAGATAATTGAAGAATCTTGCAATGTCTTCCATTAAAAGAAGAAGAACGATGAAAAGTTTTGGAACCAGAAAAATGAGAAATACGGATGCTACAACCTGAATCCGGTGATGGTCTCGGTCGCTCCGTTTAAAATTAAGTAGTTCATAAACAAAAAAGCCATAAACGAGAAGGGTTACAGCCCAGTAACCTACCCGCAGCCAACTGTTGGAAGTGATGGTTTTGAAGGCCTGGTAGACGTAGAACTCCAGAATGAAAACAATTCCGGTGATGATTAGAAAATTTTTTTGCATAAGTTTTCATTAAAAAAGCACAAAATCGATTTTGTGCTTTCTTTATCTTTATATAAATTTTTTAAGGAAATCGGTACACAATCGCATTGATATTCATTCCTGCACCTACCGATGCAAAGACGATGTTACCTTTTTTTGCGAAGGACTGATCTTTCATTTCGCCTTTAATGATGAGGTCGAACATTGTTGGGATGGTTGCTACAGAAGAGTTCCCGAACTGCTGAATGGTCATGGGTGCAATGGAGTGGTCGTAATCTGTTTTTCCATAAAGTTTAAACAGCCTGGAAATCATGGCATAATCCATTTTCGCATTGGCCTGATGGATCAATATTTTATCAATATCATCAATGGTTAATCCTGCTTTATCGATGGTTTGTTTAATGGCGTCGGGCACATTTTTCAGTGCATATTCGTAAATTTTTCTTCCGTGCATTCTGATGTAGAGTGGGCGACGGTCTTCATCCTGTTTCAGCGAAGGTGCGTTTTCGAGATAATTCAGTTCTACATTATTGTCGCAAAGTGTGGCATCTGCAATAATTCCCACATTTTCTTCGTCGGTTGCCTGCACCACTACCGCTCCGGCACCATCGGCGAAAATCATTTTGTTTCTGTCGAAAGCGTCGGTTACACGGCTTAGTGTTTCTGAACCCACTACCAGAATTAATTTGGCTTTCTTAGCTTTAATTAAGGTGTCGGCCAGGATCATGGCTTCCACCCAACCCGGGCAGCCAAAAATCATATCGTAATTTACGCAGCTTCTGTTTTGAATCCCTAGTTTATTTTTTAAGCGCGCCGACATTGAAGGCATAAAATTGGTCATCCCATTTGTATCAACTTCTCCGAAATTACTTGCGTAAATGATATAATCTAAATCTTCCTGATTAATTTTCGCATCGTAAATAGCTTCTTTTGCCGCCCTGAAACCCAGATCAGAGTTAAATTCATCCTCCTCCAGATATCTTCGGTTTTCGATTTCGGTGATTTCTACAAATTTCTGAATAATTTCTTCGTTGGGCTTGTTGATTTTATCGCCTTCATCGGTATAAAATACCGAATCCATGAAGTGGTCTCTTCCGATAATTTTGGTTGGGATGTAACTTCCTGAACCTATTATGATTGTATTGGGCATATTTTTTTGTATTGAAAAATTTCGGACAAAGTTAAGAATTATATTGTATCGGGTTGAATGAAAATTATTATTAAATTTGCAAAGGTTTTTTTGAACAATTTTATGAAAATAAGTCCTGCTACTAAAGGTTTAATTATATCGGTCATTGCTGTACTGTTTGCTTTCGGAGTTTACTTTTTGTTTTTGGCTAAGAAAAATTATTACCTTGTAGATAATCCTACCGGCGAAACTTATTATTTCATACTCAATAAAGGAGACGAAAAAATCATCGCTGCTGGGCAAATGCTTAAGGTAAATCTGAATAAAGGTAAAAACGGAATTCAGGTTTTTGACGGGAAAAAAGAACTGCTTTATGACTCTGCATTTATGGTGAATAAAAACCGTGGTTTGCTGAATATCGCCCATCAGGATTATTACATCAACGAACAGTTCTACGGTTATGGTCTCGATAAAGATTCACTCTTATCTGCAAGAAAAACAACAGTGATCGACGGAAAAAAATATGTGAACGCCCCAAAACATTTCAATAAATTATACACAGACGAATTCTACTATAACATTGATGAAGACTACGACAAAATCGTAAAAAATGTTCAGAAAGTAGAATCGCGTACCAAAATATTCAGAAAAGTTGATTTTCTGAATTATTACAAAGAATATTACAAATTTTAAAATCACAATCTTGAACACTGTAAAACCTTATAATACAGAAGCCGGAAAAAAGCATGAAGTTGAAGAAATGTTCGACAATATTGCTCCGAAATACGATTTGCTGAACCATGTTCTATCGATGAAAATTGATGTGCTGTGGCGAAATACACTCGTGAAATGGCTAAACAAAGACCAGCCAAAAGAGGTTTTGGATGTGGCTACAGGAACAGGAGATTTGGCCATTGCCGTTCAGAAAGGAACCGGTGCGCAGATTGTAGGTTTCGATCTGTCGCAGCAGATGCTGAATGTAGGTATCGATAAAATAAAAAAACTTAATTTAGACGGCAAGATAAGCATGATAAAAGGCGACGCCGAAAACATGCCTTTCGAAAGCAATAAATTCGATGCGGTTACCGTTGCCTTTGGAGTAAGAAATTTCGAGAATCTGGAAAAAGGTCTGGCGGAACTCAGAAGAGTAGTGAAGGAAAATAAAAGCGTTTATATTCTTGAGTTTTCTAAAGTGGAGGGCTTTTTAGGTCCGCTTTATATGTTCTACTTTAAAAATATTCTGCCTCAGATCGGTAAACTGGTTTCTAAAGATAACCGCGCATACACTTATCTTCCGGATTCGGTAAATGCATTTCCGTTCGGCGAGAAAATGAAAAATATTCTGCTCGAAACAGGATTTAAAAATGTGGAATATAAAAAACTGAGTTTAGGCATTGCAACGATTTACAAGGCAACCAAATAATATGTGGAAAACAGCATCTAAAATTCATTTTGTAGCAGCAATTTTTATTGCCTCCCTCGGCAATGCACAGCTTTTCCGGACGAAAGACCGGGCAGATAATCTGGAGGGTTTTGATAATCAGAAATTCAGTTATGGTTTTTATCTTGCCGGTAATAACTTCGATTATAAATTGGTTTTAGATCCTATGTTTGGTATGGATGGGCAGAAAAATCTCGTGCAAAGCAAATCATCTTACAGTTTTGGCGCCGGACTTATCGGGAAACTTCGTCTGAATGATAACTTCGACTTACGATTTGAGCCCGGTTTGCAGTTTGTAGAGCGAGAACTTTACTTCAATACCCAATCTAACGACCAGTATGCGGGCGGAACCAACGCCAATCCCCCTTTCACCCCCAGAACTTTAACGGATGCAGATAAACTCAGAACCGTAAAATCTACGTATGTTGATCTGCCTCTTTTAATTGAAGTACATGGTGACCGATGGTACAACTCCCGTCCTTACGCAGCGGCAGGAGTGAACTGGATGATGAATCTCCAGTCCAACAGCAAAGCAGCCGATGACAATTCTCAGGGCCTTTTCCGAACCACAGCAAGTAATTTTGCCTGGTCGGCAGAGCTTGGGATTCAGTTTTATTTCAGCAGATTTAAACTCACGCCAGGCTTCCGCGGAACATTTATGATCAATGACGAAATGGTTGCCGATAATCCAGATACACCACCTTACTGGACTTCAGCCATCAGCAGTGCGAAATCCCGTGCGCTGATGTTTGTCCTGAAATTCGAATAAATTTTCATTTAAAATATTGATAAAGAGAAGGCAATCAGGGTCTTCTCTTTTTTATTTCAAGATATTTTTAAATAATCCATCAATTCAAATTAAAATTTTATATTTTTGCTTCATAGTTAGAATTAATTAAGCCTGAAAATGCTCAAAGATTTAGAAAACAATTTTTCGGTTTTAGAAAAAAAGATTTTGAATGTAAGCAAGAATTACCAAAATCTGAACGAAAAATATTTGGAATTATCGCAGGAGCATGAATTACTGAAGAAGAAATACGACGAGGAAAGAAAAAAAAGCCAGGTTTTAGCAGAAGAACAAAAAAATATAAAACTTTATTCAGCAATCACGGGTAATCCTGATCATAACCGACTGATGAAAAACCACATCAACAGGTTGATAAAAGAAGTGGATCACTGTATTGCAGAACTTCAAAACAGCGGTCTGTAATGGAAGTAAGAAGAATTACCATCAGCATTGCCGGAAGAAATTATCCGCTGAATGTGCCAGCTGCAGAAGAAGAAACCCTGCGGAAAGTAGGGAAACAGATTGAAGTGATGATTAAAGATTTTGAACAGAATTTTGATGTGAGAGATAAACAGGATGCCCTCGCCATGTGTGCCTTGAAATTAGGTACGAATGCAGAAGTATCCGTTATCACCAACGAAAAAAATATACATGCTTCCAACGAAAGATTAATGAAAATTAATCAACTGCTGGAAGAGCTGGAAAAGTAGATTTTTCTTTTCCGAAAACAACTGCCTACAATAGTTCTAACACATTAAGGTAAACTCAACGCTAAACAATTACCGAACAAAAGTTCACTTAATGGCGCGCCGACTTGCTCGGATTACAGAAAGTGAAAATCAGTTCAAATCGTGTTGATTAGGAGTTTACTCTAAATCACTGAATTATTGTAGGTTTTTTTATTTGAGACAATTTAAACTAAACATATGACAACAACCGCCATTATTATCGGTATTGTTTGCCTGGTAGCCGGAGCTGTAATTGGAATGTTATTTTCCAAAAGTTCCCTTAATGCCAAGGCAAAATTCATCGTACAGGATGCAAAGAAAAATGCCGAAAACCTTATAGAAAAAGCCAACGTACAGGCAGAATCCATCAGAAAGGAAAAACAGCTTCAGGCTAAAGAAAAATTCATGGAACTGAAATCTCAGCACGATGCTGATATCCAGGCCCGGGAAAAGAAAATGCAGGATGCTGAAAAAAGAATCAAAGACAAAGAAAACAAGCTCAATGATGAATTGAGTAAAACCGGTAAACTTGAAAGAGATCTGGATCGCCAGATCGCAGATTACGCCAAGAAGCACGAAATCCTCGAAAGAAAACAGCAAGAACTTGATAAAGCCACAGCACAGAAAGTTGAAATGCTTGAAAAAATAGCTAATTATTCTGCCGAAGATGCCAGAAATGAACTTGTTGAAGCCATGAAATCTGAGGCGAAAACAAGAGCTCAGGCTCATGTACAAAGCATCATGGAAGAAGCTAACCTTAATGCAAAACAGGAAGCCAAAAAAATCGTGATCCAAACCATCCAGAGAATTGGTACAGAGCAGGCTATTGAAAACTCAGTATCTGTTTTCAATATTGAATCCGATGAGGTAAAAGGAAGAATTATCGGTAGAGAAGGTAGAAATATCCGTGCTTTAGAGGCTGCTACGGGTGTAGAAATTATCGTTGATGATACACCGGAAGCTATTTTGCTTTCATGTTTCGATCCGGTAAGAAGAGAAATCGCAAGACTTTCGCTTCACAGACTTGTTACAGATGGAAGAATTCACCCTGCAAGAATCGAAGAAGTGGTGGAGAAAACCAAAAAACATATTGAAGAAGAAATTATTGAGGTCGGTAAAAGAACCGTCATTGATTTAGGAATACACGGTTTACATCCGGAACTTGTGAAGATTGTCGGCCGTATGAAATTCCGTTCTTCTTATGGGCAGAACCTTTTGCAGCACTCCAGAGAGGTTGCAAATATCGCTGCTACCATGGCTGCAGAATTAGGACTGAACGTAAAATTGGCTAAAAGAGCCGGTTTACTTCACGATATAGGGAAAGTTCCTGAGCAGGAATCTGAACTTCCTCACGCACTTCTCGGAATGCAGTGGGCAGAAAAGTTTGGTGAAAATGCAGAAGTGGTAAACGCGATCGGAGCGCACCACGATGAGGTGGAAATGACTTCATTACTATCGCCAATCATTCAGGTTGCCGATGCGATTTCCGGTGCAAGACCGGGCGCACGTCGTCAGGTTTTGGAATCTTATATCCAAAGACTGAAAGATCTGGAAGCGGCAGCATTAAGTTTCGATGGTGTGTCCAGTGCTTACGCCATTCAGGCCGGCCGCGAACTTCGTGTTATGGTAGAAAGCGGAAAAGTAAGCGACGATAAATCGGCACAGCTTTCTTATGATATTTCAGAGAAAATTCAGAATGAATTAACTTATCCTGGGCAGGTGAGAGTAACAGTAATCCGCGAAACCAGATCAGTAAATATTGCAAGGTAATTCCTTTTTTATACCTATTGCAATCCTTCCATTTATATAGTGGAAGGATTTTTTTTCTGTTTTAGTAAATTGTTGGCCGAAGAAAAGTTTTATTAATTATATTTTCTTAAATTTCAATAATTATTAGCTAAACCTTTTTTAATTCCTTTTATTAACCCTATTTTTGAAAAATGAAGAAAGTATTTTATTTAAAAACCTGTGATACCTGTTTGAAAATTCTTAAAAAATTTAATTTAAAAGATTGGGAACTTAGGGAAATAAAAATAAATCCTATAACAGTTGAAGAGCTGGAAGAAATGTACAAGCTAGCAGGTTCCTACGAAGCACTTTTCAGCAAAAAATCAAACCAGATCAAGCTCCGGGAAATAAATCCTAAAACATTGCAGGAAAACGATTATAAGGAACTTATCCTGGATCATTATACTTTTCTTAAACGTCCGGTTTTTATGACAGATAAAGAGATCTTTATTGGTAACGAAAAGAAAACCCTGGAAGCTTTACGCGGATATTTTGCAGATTAAATCATGAAATTCCTGTCGGTTTTTCTTTTGTTATTTGCCCTGAATATTTCAGCACAAACTGTTTATAAAACACCTTCAGGCTCCAAATATCATTTGTCATCCTGCCGGATGGTAAAAAATGTTTCCTCAGCATTAAGCATCGAGAAAGCACTGAAAGAGGGACTTTCGCCCTGTAAAATCTGTAAGCCACCTTTCAGACAAGGATTGGGAATTGTTTCAAAGCCCAAAAAAACATCCGGAACAAATTCTGCGAACCGGTGTTTTGCAACAACAAAAGCAGGAACACGGTGTAAGAGAAATACAAGTATAGGCAACAATTTCTGTTTCCAGCATTTACCGAAATAAGCTCAAAAATTTTAGAAATTTTATTTCATTTATGACATAATTTCCTGAAATTCAGTCTAATGCAGTAATTTTGTCTGATAATTGTATCGGGCATTTTTTTTGAGGAATATAACGTAATCAGTTACAAAATGTTTAACCTTTAAATTTAATGTCATGTCAAATTTAATCAGAAGCAACAGTTTTTTTGATGATTTCCTTACAAAAGATTTATTTGAATTTAACAGACCGAAATTTAACAGATCGGAGTTGACTCTGCCATCAGTTAACGTGAAAGAACTTGATAATGGTTTTGAAATTCATGTAGCTGCACCCGGAATTAAAAAAGAAGATTTAAAAATTAATCTGGAGCGAAATGTTTTAACCATTTCCAGCGAGACTAAAACCGAAAACCAAGAAAAGGACGAAAAAGGTGCATTTACCCGAAGAGAATTTAATTACAGCTCTTTCAGCCGTGCTTTCACCCTGCCTGAAGATGCTGAACCGGAAAAAATTGAAGCAACCTATGAGGACGGTATTCTGAAAATCACCATTCCGAAGAAAGAAGTAATGATGCAGAATGTGAAAACAATTGAAGTGAAATAATTTGATTTAACAATAAAAATAAAACCGTTTGAATTTTTCAAACGGTTTTTGTATTTATTGAACGATATAACTTATACAAATGGCAGTTTTACCACCTTTGCGGGAACATTTTTATTTCTAATCTGGATGAAAATTTCCGAACCTACTTTAAAGTGTGGTTTTGCCACGTAAGCAAGACCGATCCCGATATTTTTCATCGGGCTCATGGTTCCAGATGTTACTTTGCCAATTTCTTTACCTTCCGCATCCACCACAAGATAATCGTGTCTTGGGATGGCTCTTTCCTGCATTTCGAAACCAACAAGCTTTCTTGTAACCCCTTCTTCCTTCTGTTTTGCGAAGGTTTCTTTGTCTACAAAATCTTTATCGAATTTCGTAATCCAGCCCAATCCAGCTTCCATTGGCGAAGTGGTGTCATCAATGTCGTTTCCGTAAAGGCAGAAGCCTTTTTCAAGCCTTAATGTGTCTCTGGAAGCCAATCCGCAAGGAATTAAACCGAACTCTTCACCAGCTTCCGTTAGGGCATCCCACATTTTTACGGCATCTTCATTTTTAAAATAAATCTCGAAGCCGCCGCTTCCTGTATACCCGGTGTTGGAGATAATCACGTCGGAAACTCCCGCAACGGTACCTACAATAAAATGATAGAAGGGAATATCTGCCAAATTAGAGTCAGTAAGTTTTTGAAGTGTTTCTGTTGCTTTCGGACCCTGAATCGCGATAAGCGACATTTCATCGGAAGCATTTTTCAGTGTCGCCCCGAATTCTTCGTTGTATTTGCAGATGTGATCCCAGTCTTTATCAATATTTGAAGCGTTTACTACTACAAAATATTTTTCGTTAGCCATCTTGTACACGATAAGGTCGTCTACAATTCCGCCGTTTCCATTGGGCAAACAGGTGTACTGCGCTTTTCCGTCTTCAAGCGCATCAACGTTATTGGTGGTTACGTATTGCAGCAAATCTTTTGCGGCGGGGCCTTCAACAAAAAATTGTCCCATGTGTGAAACGTCAAAAATTCCTACTTTTTCGCGTACCGCAAAATGCTCATCAGTAACGCCGGAATATTGCACAGGCATCTCGAAGCCTGCAAAAGGTACCATTTTTGCGCCCAGAGCAACATGCTTGTCAAACAGGGCTGTCTTTTTATTCATTTATTCTAATTTATTTTATTTTTTTTTTCAGGAGCTTGGGGTTTCGGTTCTATTTCGAAAACCCGTCCCGCTTTCCGCTGTATCTTTTGCTCCGCTGCGCTCCGCAAAAGGATGCCGCTTCAATCGGGGCTATAACAAAGTTTCGTTTTTCTATCCGAGATGCTGTTTGTATTCTTTAAGAATAATCTTAAACCATTCCGTGAAATTTTCCGGATTGGCAGACATTTCCTTATCAAGCTCATCAATCGAAATATAGCGAACTTCCGACACTTCCTCTTCATTCAGCTTAAATTCTCCCTCGAAATTTCCGGTGAACACATGATCCAGTTCGTGTTCCCACAAATTCTGGCCTACATCTGCCTTGTAAAGAAAATTAAACCGGTAGGTGATTGGCGTTTCGATTCCCAACTCTTCTTTCAGCCGGCGCTGTGCCGCTTCCATATAGGTTTCGCCCATTCTTGGGTGCGAACATACCGCATTGGTCCACTGGTTAGGCGAATGGTATTTGTCGGCAGCTCTTTTCTGCAGCAGCATTTCACCTTTGTCATTAAATAAAAAAACTGAAAATGCACGATGCAGAATCCCATTTTCATGAGCCTGCATTTTATCCATGACGCCTAGAATTTCGTCCTTTTCAGAAACTAAAACCACTTGTTCTTCCATATCACACAAATTTAAGTTTTAAAAATTAGGTACTCAAATTTTTGTGAAATTTTAATAACCCAACCATTAAAAATCACCGGTTACAAGTAATGTTATCTTACGTTTTCTGGCAGATTTTATGGCATCCATTTGCGGAATTTTAGATTTATATGCCTGTGAACCGACGAAAATTTGTAATTTTGCTCCTTAAAATTCACGCCATGGAACTCGAATATAAAGACCATTTAAGCCCGATGTTGAAGGGTGATATCAAGAACTATCTTATTGATATCGATGGCACCATAACCGATGATGTACCCAATGAAGAGCCGGAAAGAATGATAGATTGCCAACCCTATCCGGATGCGCTGGAAACCATCAACCGCTGGTACGACCAGGGACATATCATCTGCTTTTTTACATCGCGTACAGAGAATCTTAAGCAGCTTACCATCGACTGGTTAGATAAACACGGGTTTAAATATCACAGTGTTTTATGCGGAAAACCACGTGGCGGAAATTATCACTGGATCGACAATCATTTAGTAAAAGCCACAAGATATAAAGGAAAATTCACAGATTTGGTTGAAAAACAGGTCACCATTGAAGTATTTAAAGATTAAGGAAAAAATGAAGATTTTAGCAAACGACGGTTTAGACCAATCAGGGATCGATGCCCTAACCGAAAAGGGTTTCGAGGTAATTACCACTAAGGTTCCACAGGAATTGTTAGTGGATTACATCAACGAAAATAATATAAGAACAGTTTTAGTAAGAAGTGCAACACAGATTCGCAAAGAGCTTATCGACGCTTGCCCGTCCATCGAAATTATCGGCAGAGGCGGTGTAGGGATGGATAATATCGATGTGGATTATGCACGTTCGAAAAATATTCATGTGATCAATACGCCATCTGCATCATCAGAATCAGTGGCAGAGCTTGTGTTTGCACATTTGTTTTCCGGAGCGAGATTTCTGCCGGATTCTAACCGTAAAATGCCTGTAGTAGGAGATTCTGAATTTGCAAAACTCAAAAAGTCATACGAAAAAGGCATCGAACTCCGAGGTAAAACCATCGGTATTATCGGGATGGGAAGAATCGGTCAGGAGGTTGCAAGAATCGCTTTAGGTTTAGGAATGCGCGTGATTGCAGCAGATAACAATGTTGGTCGCGCGAGTATTAAAGTTAAATTCTACAACAATCAGTTCATCAATGTAGATATTGAAACCGAACCGCTGGAAGGAGTTTTAAGACATGCGGATTTCATCACCCTTCACGTTCCTGCACAGAAAGACGGTTACATGATTGGCGAAAAAGAATTTGCCATGATGAAAGATGGTGTAGCAGTGGTAAACTGTTCCAGAGGTGGGGTAATTGATGAAGAAGCCTTAATTTCAGCTTTAGATTCCGGAAAAGTTGCATTTGCAGGTCTGGATGTTTTCATCAATGAGCCAACGCCTTCAAAAGAAGTGCTGAATCATCCGAAAATTTCTCTTACGCCTCACACAGGTGCCTCAACCGTGGAAGCACAGGACAGAATCGGGCTCTCATTAGCAGAGCAAATATGCAGCATTCTGCAGGTTTACTAGGACATTCTGCTTATCATAAAAAAAAACAAACCCGGAATTTTCCGGGTTTTAATATTTATGACAGTCTGTTTATTTATTCTTTAAAAGGTCACGAATCTCTGCAAGAAGCACTTCTTCATTGCTTGGACCTGCAGGCACTTCCTCTACCGGTTTGTTCAGTTTGTTGGCGCCTTTAATTAGCCAAAACAGCACGAACGCGATACATAAAAAGCTGATAACTGCGGAAAGAAAATTGCCGTACTTTACGCCATTCCAGCTCAGCTGGGCAATGTTTTCTGCACCTACCGCTTTCAGCGTTGGATTCAGTAATAGTGGAGTAATTACGTCTTCAACCAAAGAAGATACAATTTTGCCAAATGCAGCGCCAATAATCACACCGACTGCTAAATCAATCACATTTCCTTTGAAGGCAAATGTTTTAAATTCCTGTACAAATCCCATAATTTAAGCTTTTAATTTACTCAAATGTAATAAATAATTTTAAAATCTGGCTGTTTTTGTTTACGGAAACTTCAACCATCAATATTTTCTTTAAACTTTTATCCATTTAAATTTATTTAAGTAAATTTATTTAAACAAATGATATGAAAATATTTACCTCACCACAGATCAGAAAGTGTGATGCTTTCACGATCGAAAATGAGCCTGTAACTTCTCTGGCTCTTATGGAAAGAGCTGCTACAGCCTGTGCAGGTTGGCTTAGCCGCAAGTTTTCAGGAGAAACAGTGTACAACATTTTTTGTGGACAGGGAAACAATGGCGGCGATGGCTTTGCATTGGCAAGGCTGCTGTATCATAAAGGCTGTGATGTAAATGTTTTTATGGATTCTGCCCAAAATTTAAGTGCGGATGCTGAAATAAATTTTAAGAGAACCAGGGATATTTTAGGAATTGAATTTTCAGATTTCAGTAAGGTTAATAAATTTCAGTTCGAGAAGGAAAGCGTTATTATTGACGCGCTTTTTGGTACGGGTCTTAATAAAACCATCGAAGGGAAATCTGCTGAATGGATTAAGGAATTGAATGAACTTAAATTTCCGAAAATTTCTATCGACATTCCTTCTGGTTTGTTTGCTGATGAGGTTTCGGATAAAAACAGTGTCGTGTTTAAGGCCGATGAAACATTGAGTTTTCAGTTCTGGAAAAAAGCATTTTTACATTCTGAAACCGGTAAGTTCTGTGGTAAAATTAATATCCTTGATATCGGCTTAA
>NZ_DAMBHK010000033.1:21222-25202 GCF_032060305.1 Kaistella sp.
TATTTTAGGAATCGGTCCGGGTTTGGGAACAGAACGTGAAACCTATAATGCTCTCTTAGCTTTTTTAAAAGCGTGCGACAAAACTTTAGTGCTCGATGCGGATGCACTCAACATGATTGCGGAAAACACCGATCATGTAAATCTAATTCCTAAAAACTCGATTATAACGCCACATCCCAAGGAGTTTGAACGTCTGTTCGGAACAACTGAGAATTCGTTTGAAAGATTAAATCTGGCAAAAGATAAAGCAAAAGAACTGGAGATTTATATCGTTTTAAAAGATCATCACACCCAAATCGTAACGCCAGAAGGCGATGTTTTTTATAATCTTACCGGCAATTCTGGAATGGCCAAAGGAGGCAGTGGCGATGCTCTGCTCGGAATTTTGACCTCGCTGCTCGCGCAAAATTATTCGGTGAAAGAAGCAGTGCTTTTTGGAGTCTGGCTTCATGGCAAAGCCGGTGATTTTGCGGCGAAAAAACATTCAAAAGAAGCGATGCTACCTTCCGATCTAATCGCGGAACTTGGTAACGTATTTAAGTATTTGAACAGTTCCCAATAAAAAACCCTCCAAAAGATTTGAAGGGTTCGGGTTTATTTTAAAGAATTATTCGGGTTTTCCGTTTTCTTCTTCGGTAATTTTATTGTTTTTAGAATACCACATAATCACGAAACCAGCCAGCATGAATGGTATTGAAAGGACTTGTCCCGTATTTAATCCTGCAAACTGAATAAATTCGTCTCCCTGTGGCTCTTTTAAAAATTCAACAAAGAATCTTACCGCCCAAAGGATGATAAAGAACAGACCGAAAAGCCAGCCCTGCTGGTATTTTTTATTTGTGTAACGGTAAAGAACCCATAAAAGGATAAACAGTAAAAAGTAGCCGGAAGCTTCGAAAAGCTGGGTAGGATAACGCGGAACGATTGCGCCGTATTCTGTACTTTGCTGTGGAAAAAGGATCGCAAAAGGCGAATTTTCAGGCGCTGGTTTGCCGATGATTTCGGAGTTGAAGAAATTCCCGATTCTCACAAAAGCGCCTCCTAAAGCTACTACGATTCCAATCCTGTCGTACACCCAAAACGGATTTTTCTTAATGATTTTATAGGAATAATAAAGGGTGGTAAAAATCAGCGCGATGGTTGCTCCGTGACTTGCCAATCCTGAAAAACCGGTAAATTCAAGGTGAGGTTTTGTCCGGATCGGAAGAAATACCGACCAGAAATCTTCTTTGAAAAGTTCTGGCTGGTAAAAAATAACGTGGCCTAATCTTGCACCGAGAATGGTTCCTACCAAAGTCCAGGTGAAAAGCGGCTCCAGATATTTTTGGTTTACATTGTCGATTTTAAAAATTTTCGACATGATCGCATATCCCAGTCCGAAAGCAAGGATAAACATTAAACTGTAATAGTGAAGCGTTATTGGGCCTAAATGTATTCCGGTAGACGGATCCCAGGTGGTATATAAAAATGTAAGCATAGTTTATTTTATTATTTAAATTTAATGTTGATGGCCGCATTTCGGCGGAACCGGATCGTAACCTTCACCTCCCCAGGGATGGCAGCGTGCAATTCTTTTGGCTCCCAGCCAAAAACCTTTAATGGGGCCGTGAACTTGAAGTGCTTCAACCATATAGTGAGAACAAGTCGGTTCGTAACGGCAATTTTTCGGGAGTAAAGGCGAAATAAACCATTGGTAAAATTTAATGAAAATTACCAAAGGAAACGTGATGATTTTGTTGAATGTGCTTTTCAAAACAGTGCAAAAATAAACTAAAATTTTTTTACATTAAAACTTGCCTGTATGAAGATGTTTGGTACATTTGTTTATTAAAAATTTGATAAAAAAGGAGTTAAATAGATAGATTATAGATAAAAATTGTTCATTCTGAACATCAAATTTTCAAAATTTTATTAAAACACAAAAATTACAATTATATATGGCAAGAGCAATTATTAAAGGAACCGGATCTTACACGCCACCAAAAGTTTTGAAAAATGATTTTTTTGAAGCCGTAGGTTCTAACGACGAATGGATTTATTCCCACTTAGGAATTAAAGAAAGAAGAATTGTAGATGGAGAAGTGACGAGCGATTTAGCTTCCAAAGCAGGTTTAAAAGCCTTGGAAAACGCCGGAATCACTTCGAAAGAGGTGGATTTAATTATAGTTGCCACTTCCACTCCCGACAGACAGGCACCTTCTACTGCGTGTTTTGTTCAGGAAAAAATTGATGCAAATCATGCTGTAGCTTTTGATATTTCCGCAGTTTGTTCCGGTGGAATTTATGGTTTAGCCATTGGTTCTCAGTTCATTCAAACGGGGATGTACAAAAATGTTTTAGTAATTGGAGCAGATACTTTTTCGAGCATTACGGATTGGTCTCGCAAAGATTCTGTGTTTTTCGGAGATGGAGCCGGTGCAATTTTATTGTCTGCAACAGAAGAAGATAAAGGATTTATCGATTTCAAGCTTCATGCAGACGGAACCGGGAAAATGCATTTCAATATTCCTGCAGGTGGCTGCGAAATTCCTGCCTCAGAAGAAACCATCAAAAACGGACTCCATTATTTTCAGATGAACGGAAAGGAGGTTTACAGCACTGCCACCAAAGTTTTGCCTGAATGCATCAACGAAATTCTCGAAGCCAACCAAATGAAATCCGATGACATCGATTGGGTAATTCCACACCAGCCCAGCATCAGAATTTTAAAGGAAGTCGCCGAAAAAGTGAATATTCCGTTTGAGAAGGTGATGACGAATATGGACAAATACGCCAATACTTCCGGCGGAACCATCCCAATTGTGCTTGATGAAACCTACCGAAGCGGAAAAATTAAAGAAGGCGACACATTACTATTCGCCGCTGTGGGTTCCGGTTGGACTTGGGGAACTGCGATTTATAAAGTTTAGGTTTTAGGATTTATGTATTAGTTAATAAACATTCAACATTATTTCATAATTCATCATTTATAATTTATAATTAAACAAAATATGTTCACCAATAAAACCTTTTTAATCACCGGAATTGCAGATGAAAATTCATTAGCGATGAAAGTGGCCGAAAAAATTATTCAAAACAACGGAAAAGTAGTTTGCACCGGACTTGGCGTAACGCCTTTCCACAAAAACCTTTCCGAAAAAGCCGCAAGTTTTTTGAATAAATCCTACGGCGATTTCGAAACTGCTTGTAAAAATAAACTCGGCGCTGATACGTTGACATTTCCACTCGACGTTACGCTTCCCGAAAGTTTGGATTCTTTGGTTGAATTTTTAAATCAGAATAACGTCAAATTAGATGGTTTCCTTCATGCAATTGCGATGGATAAAACCATTCGTAACAAATCTGTAAAACCAATGTTGGAAGTTACGGCAGAAGAATTTAATGATACGATGACGGTTTCAGCGTTTTCACTGATTTCACTTTCGCACGTTCTTTTGATGAGCCATATTTTACAAAAAGGCGCTTCCATAGTTTCTTTAAGCTATATTGCCGCGGAAAAAGTTTCGTTTTTCCCATACATTAACATGAGTATTGCCAAAGCTGCACTTGAAAGATTAACCATTGAAATGGCTTATGAATTGGGCAGAGATTACGGAATTCGTGCTAATTGTGTGCGTTTTTCACCTTACATGGGAAGTAAAGCCGGAAACGCCACGTTGAAAACCGAAGATGTCGACAGAGCCGACCGTTTGAGTCCGCTCGGAAATGCCACTCCGGAAGATTTGGCACACGAAGTCGTTCATCTTTTCCGTCCGGAAACCCGAATTACCGGCGAAATTCGTCATGTAGACGGTGGCTTTCATATTATGGGATAACACCATTTCGAGGTTAAAGTTCAGGGTTAAAGTTTATAAAATTGTTTTTTAATTGTAATTTTGTTTAATCTAAAACTTTGAACCCGAAACCTTGAGCTCCAATACACCTTTAGCCGAAATTTTAAGACCGAAAACGCTAGACGAAGTTCTCGGGCAGGAACATTT
>NZ_DAMBHK010000034.1:0-12633 GCF_032060305.1 Kaistella sp.
GCAGCATTAAGGACGATAACTGCGGTATCAGCTACCTTTAATGAAGAAACGACCTCGCCAACGAAATCGTCAAATCCTGGGGTATCGATAATGTTAATTTTGTTGTTTTTCCAGTTTACGAACATTTGGTGTGAGAAAATGGTTTTCCCTTTTTCGTGCTCGAGGTCTGTATGGTCGCTCACCGTGTTTTGTCCTTCGACTGATCCACGGCGCTTAATCGCTCCGCCTTCGTAAAGCATGGTTTCTATAAGCGTGGTTTTGCCGCTGTCGGAATGACCGAGTAAAACCACATTTCGTAAATCTTTGGTATTAGCACTCATAATATATAGTTTTAATTATTTTATGGGAATGCTAAAAAGGAAATGACCTGCATTTGATTTTTAGGTAGTTAAAGTTACAAAAGATTTAAATTGGATGCTGTTATTTTTAAAAAGTAAATTCATGACATTTCGCATTAAGGGTTGGAATTGCTTATTGCAGGCTAACACATGAAGTACACTAAAGGGAGACTTTAATTTGGCACGGCAGATATGTGGTTCAACTACGGTTCAACCTTCTGTAAACGTTTTCAGTAAAGGGTTTAGAGAGAATTAACAGGCTGAAAAATGCAGTTTCAACAAGATAACAGGCGATTTAACTCGCTGCTTTATAGCATGTTATGAAAATACGGAAATAAACTGAAATTATTAGTTTCTGTCAGCAATATGGTTCAGAATTATTTCCGCATGAATTCGGGAGTTTTCGATGAACCAAAGATGGGTGTCTTTTCCGCCACACACCACGCCGGCCAAATAAAGATTGGCTACGTTCGTTTCCATGGTTTCGGCATTATAGGCAGGAACGAGACTGTCGCCCTTTAAGTCGATGCCAGAGTCTTTTAGAAATTCAAAATCGGGAAGATAGCCGGTCATTGCAAGCACGAAATCGTTTTTAATTTCATGGATTTTGCCTGATTCGTCTTTAAAAATGACAGAATTTTCTTTAATTTCAATCATTTCTGCATTAAAATAACCTTTGATGCTTCCTTCCGCAATTCGGTTTTCGATATCCGGCTTCACCCAGTATTTCACAGATTTGGAAATCTCTGAACCTTTGATGATCATCGTAACCTCTGCTCCTTTTCTATAGGTTTCCAAAGCTGCATCTACGGCTGAATTGCTGGCACCGATGATTACAACTTTCTGGTTAGCATACGGATAAGGCTCGGTATAATAATGCTTTACTTTGGGTAAGTTTTCCCCAGGGATATTCAGCAGATTCGGAATATCGTAAAATCCGGTAGCGATGATGACGTTTTTTGCCAGATATTTTGCTTTCGAACTCTGAATCTCGAAGAGTTCGTTTTTCGAAATGTTTAATACTTTTTCATAAAGCTTAATTTTCAGTGCTTTTTGTCGGGCAATCCCTTGGTAATATTCCAGAGCATCTTGTCTACCTGGTTTTGGCGATGTTGTGATGAAAGGAATTTCAGCAATTTCCAGCTTATCGGCCGTAGAAAAAAAGCGCATGTATAAGGGATAATTGTAGAGGGAATTGACGATGGTTCCTTTTTCTATAATCACATAGCTTAAACCATTCTTTTCTGCCTCCAAAGCACAGTTCAAGCCAATCGGGCCGGCGCCGATAATCAGTACATCTAAAATTTCCATCCGGCAAAATTACGAAAACCATTATTGGTGAAGCAAAAGAAAACGGACAGAAAAATCAGCCCGCTTCTATTTCGTATTTTTAAAAATATTTACTTAATCAATCCCAATTCCACCAATCTTTCGTGCAGGAATTCTCCGGCTGTGGTATCGGGATACAATTTCGGGTTGTTTTTGTCATAAGTTCCTTCCAGGGCATTCAGTGGCATTTCGCTCACCGGATGCATAAAGAAAGGAATGGAATATCTGGAAGTTCCCCACAATTCACGCGGCGGATTGACCACTTGATGAATCGTAGATTTCAGTTTATTATTCGTGTGTCTGGATAACATATCGCCAACATTGATCATCAGTTCATCCGGTTCGGCAATCGCGTCGATCCATTCCCCATCGTGATTCATCACCTGAAGACCTTTGCCTTGAGCTCCCATCAAAAGCGTAATCAGATTGATATCTCCGTGTGCCGCAGCACGAACCGCATTATCAGGCTCTTCTGTAATCGGCGGATAGTGAATTGGTCTTAAAATAGAATTTCCTTCACTTACGAATTTATCAAAGTAGAATTCATCCAAACCGAGGTGCAAAGCCAAAGCTCTCAAAACGTAAACACCGGTTTTCTCCAACATCTTGAAAGCTTCCTTTCCAACTTCGTTGAATCTTGGAACCTCAGGTACCTCAACGTTATCGGGATAAACTGAGGAATATTTAGATCCGTCTTCGAGATACTGACCGAAATGCCAGAATTCTTTAAGATCTCCTTTTTTGAAGCCTTTTGCCGTTTCTTTACCAAATCCTACGTAACCGCGCTGGCCTCCAATTCCCGGGATTTCGTACTTCTGTTTGGTTTCTACCGGCAGGTCGAAGAAGTTTTTAACTTCTCCGTAGAGTTCATCAACCAGTTTGTCATCCAGAAAGTGACCTTTCAGGGCAACAAATCCGATTTCTTCGTATGCTTTTCCGATTTCATTTACAAATTTTTGTTTGCGTTCCGGGTCACCCGAAAGGAAATCACGCAAATCCACACTTGGAACTAATTTCATTTTATTGGATTAAAAATTTGACTGCTAAAGTATGATTTTTCTTATTAAAATTTTAATTATGAGTAAATTTGCAGTTAGTCAATATTTCAAATGAAACAATTTTCTTCGAAAAGAAGCATACAGGTTTTAGGGCACCTCCTTAAAGAATACGGAATTTTCGACATTGTAATTTCACCGGGCTCCCGAAATGCGCCTCTGGCCATTCATTTTTCTGAGACTGATGAATTCAACTGCTACAGCATTGTTGACGAGCGCAGTGCGGGGTTTGTAGGTCTGGGAATGGCGAAAAGCATTAAAAAACCGGTTGCGCTAACCTGTACAAGCGGGTCGGCAGCAGCCAACTACTATCCTGCGGTTACTGAAGCATTTTATCAGAACATTCCACTTTTAATCCTTACTGCAGACCGGCCATCGGATTTCGTGGATATTTTCGACGGGCAAACCATCCGCCAGAAAGATCTGTATCAACAGCATTCTTACGGAGACTTCCAGCTTCTGGAAGATGATAAAGAAAATGCAGAAGAAGAAAACTTCAGTTTAATAAAGAAAGCGATCGAGATCTGCTTCGAAAAACAAGGTCCGGTTCACATCAATATTCCATTAGCAGAGCCGCTTTATCAGCTTGTATCTGAAATTCCTGTTTTCCCGACCGTAGAAAAAACGATACAGAAAAAGAAGTACGAACTGCCTTCGAATCTGGCTGCAGAATGGAATGTTTCGAAAAGAATCATGATTCTGGCCGGAACAAGAGATTACAGCGAAGAACTTGAAATGCAGCTTACACAACTCGTTAAAAATCACAGCGCTGTTGTATTAACCGAAGCCAATTCGAATCTGACACATCCGAAGTTTTTTAACCATATCGACCGGTATATTTTTAATTTCTCGGAAGAAGATTTCAAAACCTATGCACCAGATTTGCTCATTACTATTGGTCAGAATGTGGTTTCAAAAAAAATCAAGCAGTTTCTGCGAAAAGCAAAACCTAAGAATCACTGGCACATCCACGAAGTGTGGCAACCCGACACCTTCTTTTCGCTGACAGAAAAAATTGAGACCAAGCCGGAAGTCTTCTTCTCAAAACTTTTGCCTTTCATCACGCTGGAGCCCCAGCCTTACTTTAATCTGTGGGATGTGCTGAGAGATAAAAGAGACGCAAAACATAAAGAATACTGCCTGAAAGCTCCGTTTTCAGATTTTAAATTCTTCGAAATCCTTGCCGATAAACTTCCTGAACATGCGAACCTGCATTTCAGCAATTCATCGGCCATCAGGTATGCACAACTCTTCGAGTATAAAACCGACAGCATCCACTGCAACCGCGGTACGAGCGGAATCGACGGGTGTACCTCCACGGCAATGGGCTTTGCCATGAAGGCGAAGGACCAAACCGTGCTTGTTACGGGCGATGTGAGTTTCTTTTACGATATCAACGGTTTATGGAACAACTACATCCCGCCTTATACGCGAATCATCGTCTTCAACAATGGGGGCGGCGACATTTTCAAAATTATTCCGGGGCCGGATTCTACGAATGCGCTCGATGAATTTATCCTTACTTCGCATCACAAAAATGCGGAACACCTGGCTAAACATTTCGGGTTTGCTTACACGAAAGTTGACGATGAAGATACGCTTTCGCGGGTTTTAGATCATTTCTTTAAAAGCGATGTAAAGGCAAAAATTCTTGAAGTTGACACTTCGGCTATTGAAAATGCGGCAGTCCTGAAAGCGTACTTTGAATACCTAAAGTAATTAAAAATTCATTTGGAAGCCGAATTTCACGCCGAATTTAGAAACATCTGGTCTGTCGAGGTAATTCCCGCGCCAGTTGAAATCGACGCGTAAAATCCTTAAGTTCCCGAAGCCGATATTTTCGAGCCCGAAACCGTATTCATAATAGATTTGCTGATCCGGAGCGGAATACTTCGTGCTCTCGAAGTTAATGTTTTTCGACGCCTCACTTAAGGTTCCGTAAGCACCGCGAAGGAAAATCAATTCTCTGAATTTCAGCTTTTTAATCAGTGGAATGTGTGCCAGGATTTTCCCCTGAAAATGATGTTCGTAATTTAAAGTCGTATATGCATCAGCAACAAATTCGTAGTATTTCAACAGCGCAAAAGTGTTGGGAACCAAACTGTAGGACTGGTTTCCGGGAATGATGTTCTGCAATGCCAAGGGAACGGTGCTGAAGTTTTTTCCGGCTTCAAAATTAATGACCGAACGCCCTAAATTCCCTACTACTACAGGCTGAGAATAAAGAAACTGAAGTTTGTTATAATCGAAATCCCCATCCAGAACATTTTCGAAACCGTGGGTGAATTTCAGGACAAATGTTGGCGAAAGTGTTGTAAAAGCATATCTGTCGACACCATACTGCGAATATCTTGCACCCGGTTTTGCGATGAGACTGAAGGTGGTGTGGAAATCGTTCAATTCAGATTTCAACTGGTTGTCTTTATAAAAATCGAGGTCGAACTTTTCGGGATTGGCGGATTTTATGTTCTGAAGCGCAGCATCCATCCTCACTTCAAAATTCTTGAGAGGCTCCAGAGAAAAGAAGAAGTTGTTCTGCTTCACGGTACTCAAAGAAGCATTGGTTCCCGATGAAAAAACCGAAGACGAGGCGAAAGAGCGGGTCATAATTCCATCATCGTTCATGAGTTGTGCGCCGAGCTGGATGACATCATTCCTGCTCCCGAAACCAACGGTAGCTCGGTTTTCGCGGCTGAACATGTACCTGCCCTCCAATCCGTATTTAAGTTTTTTATCTTTAAATCCATAAGCGGTATATCCGGAGACGCGCCATTTATCATTTGGCGAAAAATAGGTTCTTGCGCCGACACGAACGCGGTCGCCTTCCACCTCATTATTTCCGTAAACGGAATAAATATCACCGAAATCGATGGCATTCCAGGCGTTGATATAACCCGATTCCAGGATTTCAACCAGTTTTACGATTCTTTTGAATTTCGGAACCTGCTCGAGTTCTCCCACCATCGTGTACACGTTCTGTTCTGTTTCCGAAAGCGGTTCTGTTCTGTTCTGCTCCCAGAATGCGTCGGATTTCTTTAGATTTTCGTCACTCAGCGTCTGGCCTCTGTCGACAAGAAGCTGATCATCAAAATTTTTATTGAAAAGATAACCGCTGAAAATTCCAGTTCTTTTAAAGAGTACACTTTTCGCATCTTTTTTCTTTCCAAAAACCGACATTTCCAGCTCTGTATATGTTCTGTTGGGCAGGAAAACCGCATCATCCAAGTTGTCGTATTCCGTTTCGAGATAAATTCCGTTCACGAAATTCACATTGATTTTGTTGGTTGACCGCAATGTTGCCTTTACAATATTATAGGTGTCTCTGGATATATAAAGATTTCCCTGAAATGCCAGCAGTTCCTTATTTTTAGGAAAATATTTAATAACGAAGACATCAGTACCGTCCACAGAGAGGGAATCGGTGAGTTCATATTCATAGGTATTGAATCCATCTGTCCCCGCAGGACCCGGGAAACCGATGTTAAAGAAATTCAGTGTATTATCGTAGATATTAACTTCCTTGAACTGATTTTTTGCCGTAGAAGCCACCAGTTCGTTGTCGTTAAATCCAGAAAATCTGTTGGCGACAATGATTCTGTTTTCTTTCTTTTCAGGAGCGTTGCGGCCATAAGTTTTATACATGGTTTCGTTGAAAAAAACCGGCAGCGAAAGTTTTTTATCATAGTTCGCCGAATCCGCATAGTCAAAAATAAATTCGAGGTTATTGAAGATTTTTTTCTTCATGAAAGCGCTGTCGATATTATTCAGTGCGATTTCAATTTTCTCATATTCCTGAAACTGGTAATCGCTGTACCGGGCTAACCCGTTAGTTTTACGGCGTTTCCAGACTTCCTGCATGATGGCGTAGGCCGGATTCTCTTTTTTGTTTTTATACTTTTTTTTGCTGACGCCCGAAATCACCACTTCACTAATCTGTTCTACTTTTTCAGACTGAAGTTTCACGGCAAGATTTTCAAAGCGAAAGTCCTCGAAATTGAGAATTTCCGGTTTATAATTTCTTTTGATGAAGGTTGCTGTACTGATTCCGGAATCAGATTCAACAAGAAAATCAGCTCCCTTGGTGACGGTTTCTGCCTGTTCCCGGTTATTGATGAAAATCTCGACTCCGGAAATTGGCTGGCCTGTTTTTTCATCGGTAATTCTACCTGAAATACGGGTTTGGGCAGATGATAAGGTCGCCAACAACAAAAGAATGGTGACTGTAAATTTACATCGCAGCAGGGACTGAAAATTTTTGTGGATCAAGTCGGTGGAAGGTTTCATTTTTTCAGAACAAGGCGGAGCGAAAGCAGGTGAGCCGGCAGTTTTGGGTTTAAGGTTTAAAATTCGTTATCAACGGAATTTCCGGGCAGATTGGTAATTCTGGCAATGGGATAAATAAACATATCATCGAAATCATTCATCGCATTAATGATTTGAAAATGAGAATACTCTGCGATATTCTGCAAGGTGATTTCTGCTTCCTTTATTTTTTTATTTTTCAGAAGATATTGCCGCTGAACACCGTTCAACAGATACGTTGAAGGCGTAAACCATTCTTTTCCCTTCTTAAACAACAAATTCGAGAAAGAAGTATCTGTAATATGATTATTTTTTACAATGATAATCTCATTGGATTTTGCCTGCCGAAGCATTTTCTCGAGTTCTTTGCGGTCTTCAAATTTAAAAGAGTAATCATAGATATTGTTTACCACCAGCTGGAAATTGCTGATTTCAGAAATGGCATAAGGAATGAGCTGGGTTCTGAAGTTTTTATCCAGGTCGTAACTGATCCTCAGTTTGTATAGGCCATCTTCGTCATGCTCCAGATTTTTGAAGATTTCTGCGAGATTGATTGAAGTTTCTTTACCGAAATGGGCAAAAGTGTCGTCAACTCGCTTTTGGTGAAGGTCCAAGAGAAAAATTTTCTTGTCTTCTATCTTAATACTTTCAATAAATTGGGACATAAATTTTGTTTTTCATTTCCTGATATTCGGTTTCGGCTTTGCTTAAATGGGTAATTCCGCCACCGCTTTTGAAATATAATTTTCCGTTCTCTTTTTCTATAAACCTGATCATGACGCAGGAATCCAAATCCTTGCCATCAAACCAGCCGCAAACTCCCGTATAGAAACCCCGGGCATAATTTTCGGCTTCGAGCACAATTTCCAGGGTTTTTTCTTTGGGTGCGCCCAAAACCGATCCGGCCGGAAGTAATTTTTTCATAATACTTCCTATTTTTCCCTGAAAATCGGGCTTCAGCACTCCGGAAATCTCCGAACTCATGGCGTAGAGATTTTTGTTGTGCGTTTTGATAAAATCAATCCGCTGAAATTCATCCAGTTTCACGTCATCTGCCACCATGCTCAAATCATTTCTCAGTAAATCTACCACGGTGTAATGCTCTGCCTTTTCTTTTACGTCGCCCTTCAAAACCTCCACTGCATTTTCGGTACCGGCATCGATGGTTCCCTTCATGGGATGGGTAAAGATTTTATTATCTGTAATTTCTACAAAAGTTTCCGGGGAAAAAAATACAAACCTGTCTGGGTATAAAACTTTGTATTTGGATTGCGAAAGATAGAAAATTTCATTTAAAGTAAGGTTGGTTTTCACCTCCGTTTTACAGGTATAATTGGTGAGATAGGAATTGCCGGCTTTCAGGTTTTTCTGTACCAGATCAAATCCTTTTCTGTAAGATTCTTCACTTTGCGGGAAGGATTGAAACGAAATATCAAGAGGTTTACCGAGCGGTTCATTCGTCTTCTTAAATTTCTGAAAATCAATTAATAAACCCGATTTATCCAATTCCTCTTCCGTGAAAACCTCAACATTCTCCATTAAAAAATCCACCAAAAAGAAGTAAGGCGTTCCGGTTTGGGAAAGCTCATCCATCTGATCGAAACTGGGGTGAAATTTTCTTACCATGCGGCAAAAATAGTCAAAAGCGGGTGAGCGAAAAATTAAAACCGGAAATTTAAATCTTAAACCTTATTTTTGCGGCATGCAAAATAACCATCAGCAACAGTTCGGCCTTGGACAGATTTTGAAAAACGCTTTTAATTACTGGAATAAAACACTCTTTTATCAGTTGGTTTTCAGTGTTTTATACTTTTCCCTGTTTTTTCTGGGTTATTTTTATATGTTTCAGTATTTTGGACTTTGGGATGAATTCATTAAGTATCAGGATTTAGTGCGTACGGATCTTCCGGCATTCAATAAAAAAATGGAGGAAATCGCGCGTTTACAACAAATGCGTAATTTCGCTTTGGCATTTTTTGTTCTCCTGGCGCTCATCAATCCCCTGAATGTAGGTCTTTACAAAATCTACCGAAAAATTGACCTGAAAGAGCCGGTGACGCTGAACGACCTCTTTGCTGGATATATTGGCTTCGATTTTTTCAGGTTTTTCGGATTTTACCTTTTCTGGATCATTATTTTCACCTACGCCAATGCGCTTCTGTTTCTGGGCATATTCTGGATTTTCATCACGCTGTTCTGTGTTCCACTGATGTTTTTTATGGATGTAAAGACGTTTGAAGGAATTTCGCTTACGTTTAAAGTCCTGCGCAATAATTTCAGCACCGTAGTTCCCGCGATGCTGGTAGCTTTTCTCTTCAGCTTAAGCGGCGTATTAATTTGCGGCGTTGGTTTTCTGCTGACTTTTCCGTTTTTAAATGCTATGATTTATACACTTTATCAGCATTATTACAAAGAAGTTGTTTAAAAGTTAATTTTAGATGCTGTTTTTTTCCAATTTTAAATTTAAATTTGGGAAACATTAAAAATTAAAACTATGGACACTTTTCAGGAAATGGATGGCAATAAAGTGCCACAAAGAAGTACCAGCGAAATTATATCCCACGCTTTCGACATGTACAAGGGAATTTTTCTTTACGCACTTCTGGCGATGGTGATTTATTTTATTGTCTCCATGGTTATTCAGCCGCTTTCGGGATTCGATTCAGCGAGTTTTTCTGAGGAAATCCGGTCTGCCGACGGTGATTTTTCATCGATCGATATCTGGGCAGTTCCCGGAATGAAAATTTATTACGGTCTTTCGGGAATTGTAAGCCTGCTTTTAGCTCCACTTTACGTCGGAATCATTTACATGGCAAATAAATATAACAATCAGGAGCGTTTGCAGGCTTCGGATTTATTTATCGGCTACAGACAGAACTTTGTTCAGATTGTAATCTACAGTCTTCTGGCGTCGGTAACTATGGGAATCGCGTTAATGATGTGTTTACTACCTGTTTTTCTTGTGATTCCGCTATTGCTTTTGGGTTATCCTATTTTACTTTTTGAAAATGCCACCTTTACTGAAGCTTTCAGCAAGAGTTTCAGAATCGCCAAGGATCATTACGGTGTCTTCTTAGGAACATCACTTCTAGGATTACTGATCAGTATTGCAGGGATTTTACTTTGCGGAATCGGAATCGTGGCAACACTTCCGTTCTATTTTGTCGTAATGTATTCAGCGTATGTCGCGTTCTGCGGGAAACCCAGACAACTTAATTTCAATAACTGATTCTGATTAGAATTTAAAATTATGCCCAACAGGAAACACCAAATCAGCGAGGTAAAAATAAAGCAGATCTTTCTGCTGGCTCTTATTACTGTGCTTGCAGGATTAATCTGTTTTAATCTGTCTTTATTTATTCCTTCTGTTCTGGGCGCCATTACCCTTTACATTATCTCCAGAAAATACAATCTTTATCTTCAGGAAGAACGAGAGTGGAAGCCCTGGCTCGCATCCACAGTAATTATTTTGGGCACACTGCTCATTTTGATTCTTCCTGTTTATTTTATCGCCGACCTGCTTATTGAAAAACTAGGTAATGCGTCTGTTTATATGCAGAAATTCAATGTTTTTGTAGATAAAATTCATGATTATGTGTATTCCAAAACGAGAGTCGATATTCTGAGCAAGGAGAATTTAACGAAACTGAAAGACAAGGTGGGAAGTTTCTCGACCACCGCAGTGAGCAGTACTTTTAATACCCTTACTGTAATCCTGTCCATGTACTTTATTCTGTATTTTATGCTGGAGAAGCCAAGGCTTTTTGAAAGACTTGTAAGAAGTTCAGCCCCCCTTAAAAAGGCTAACATTAATTTGCTTGGCGAAAAAATACAGAAAATGGTTGTTGCCAACGCGATTGGGATTCCTGTTGTCGCCATCGGACAGGGAATTGTGGCGATTATAGGATACTGGATTTTTGGCGCACCCAGCCCGCTTCTCCTCTTTGCCTTAACAGCAGTCGCTTCGATGATTCCTATCGTTGGTGCGGCGATTATTTATGTTCCTGTGTGCATTTTTATGATTGCAGAAGGCAATATGGGTGCCGGGCTTGGGCTTGCAGCTTACTGTCTTATCGCCGTGGGATTAACGGATAACCTGTTAAGATTCACTCTTTTAAAGAAATTAGAAAACATCCATCCTTTAAATACGGTGTTCGGAATCATTATGGGTATGAATCTTTTCGGGTTTATGGGACTGATTTTCGGGCCGATTCTTATTTCGATTACGGTCCTTTTAATCCAGGTTTACAGAGATGAATTTTCTGATGACGACCGGGAACTTATTATGCCGGAACCAAAAGAGATCGAGAAAAAAATAGATTTAAGTATTTAAAAAATGGAAGGTTTAAAGCCAGAAATCCTGCAGGAAATTTGCAGCGCGAAAATGCCTTTCGGGAAGTATAAAGACACTGTAATTGCAGATCTTCCCATCAATTATCTGGAATGGTTTTATCGGGAAGGTATGCCCAAAGGCAAACTGGGGATGCAGCTTTCTACTATTTACGAAATCAAAATCAATGGTTTAATGGACCTGCTTACCCCAATCCGTGGGAAAGTGAGTTTTGAAAAGACGAAGAAGAAAGTCTATAAGTTTTAGTATGATTGGATCAGGATTATATCTGATATTAGTCGGAGTATTCGGCATTTTTATGGGTCGCTATTTCTACAATAATGCCCATGATATTTACGAATACGAAAAATTAAAGGCAAAGAATTGGTGGCGGAAAATAACTTTAAAACTTAACATGCCCCGGAAATTAAAGTTTTTGGGGATTCTCTTAATGCTTTTCGGACTTGTTGAAATTATTATTATGTCAATTGTTTTATTAACAAAATTACTTGCATAACCACCACAGAATATAACTTTCCGGAAGGTTCCGTAGGAACCTAATGTGTGTAGAATTAAGGTTTTAAGAGAAAAGCGTTCCGTAGGAACGCAATGTTAAAATATTAATCAAAAATGGCCAACACCTATTCGCAAATCTATCTTCAATTCATTTTTGCAGTAAAAGGCAGAGAAAATTTGATTAAAGAAGATTTCAGAGAGGAAGTACAAAAATACATTTCGGGAATCATTGAAAATAAAAAACATCAACTGATTTCTATTTACGCCAATCCGGACCATATTCATATTTTTTTAAGTCTGAAAGATTTATCTTCTCCGATATCTCAGTTGGTTAAAGAAATAAAAGTTTCATCTACTAATTTTATAAATGGAAAAAAATACCTTAAGACTCCATTTTATTGGCAAGAAGGTTACGGATGCTTTTCATATTCTAAAAGCCAGCGGGATGCTGTGGTAGATTATATTCAAAATCAGAAAGAACATCATAAAAGGAAAAGTTTTAGAGATGAGTACATGGAATTTCTGATAAAATTCGATGTGAATTTTGATCAAACATATGTGTTTGAATTTTATGATGATAAAACAGATTAGGTCATGGCGTTCCTACGGAACGCTCCTTCGTCCGCGAACCTTCTTTGCTACACACATTTGGTTCCTACGGAACCGCCCGAAGATTTCCTAAGTCTGCAGATGAGGAGAATGCGGTGTTTGAACGGAACACTATAATTACAACGGATATTAAATCTATAACTATCAAGTTCCT
>NZ_DAMBHK010000034.1:12733-24535 GCF_032060305.1 Kaistella sp.
TTGAACGGAACACTATAATTACAACGGATATTAAATCTATAACTATCAAGTTCCTAATGAAGAGCATTGTATTCCTGCGGAACGCTCTTTCGACTGCGAATTATCTTGCTACACACGTTCGGTTCCGGAGGAACTGATCAAGAATAAGGTAGCATTCGAAACACAGAAAAAGAAGGTTTATAAATTCTAACCTTTTAATGCTGCGATTTCGTCCCGCAATTTGGCAGCTTTAATGAAATCCAGATTTCTGGCTGCAGCTTCCATGGCTTTCTGTTTTTCTGCAATCAGTTCTGTGGCGTCTTTTCCATAGCTTGCTTTTTCTTCGGCAACCTGTTTCAGAATTTCTTTTTGGGTATATTTCGGATCCGGGAAATCTTTGGATCTTCCGACAAGGATTTCCGAAATTTTCTTGTTCAGTGCCTGTGGAACCAAACCGTGTTTTTCGTTGTATTCCATCTGCTTTTCGCGTCGATAGTTGGTTTCATCGATCGCTTTCTGCATGGATCCGGTTATTTTATCGGCGTACAAAATCGCTTTACCATTAACATTTCTTGCTGCTCTACCAATGGTTTGAACAAGCGAACGACGGGAACGCAGCATTCCTTCCTTATCCGCATCCAGAATCGCAACGAGGGAAACTTCGGGCAAATCAAGACCTTCTCTTAATAAATTTACGCCCACCAAAACATCGAAAAGTCCTATCCGCAAATCCTGCATGATCTGAATTCTCTCCAAAGTCTCAACATCGGAGTGGATGTAACGCGTGCGTATTCCGAATTTTGTAAAATATTTTGTGAGTTCTTCTGCCATTTTCTTGGTCAGCGTTGTTACCAGAACTCTTTCATCAATCTCCGCTCGCTTCTGAATTTCCTCAATTAAATCATCAATTTGGTTTAATGAAGGTCTTATATCAATTATAGGATCCAGAAGTCCGGTCGGACGAATAATCTGCTCGATATATTCCCCGCCACTTTTTTCAAGTTCATAATCTGCCGGAGTTGCCGACACGTAAATCACCTGATTCTGCATGGCTTCGAACTCCTCAAACTTCAGCGGACGGTTATCCATTGCCGCAGGAAGACGAAACCCGTGTTCCACCAAAACCTCTTTACGGCTTCTGTCGCCTCCATACATGGCGTGAACCTGGGGAATCGTTACGTGACTTTCATCAATCACCATTAAAAAATCCTTCGGAAAATAATCTAAAAGACAGAACGGACGGGAACCCGGCAATCTTCCGTCGAAATAACGCGAGTAGTTTTCAATTCCGCTGCAGTAACCGAGTTCTTTCATCATTTCCAGATCGAGTTCGGTTCTTTCCTGGAGTCGTTTGGCTTCAAAAGGTTTTTCAATTTCATTGAAAAAATCAACCTGTTTCACCATATCATCCTGAATTTCGCGTATGGCATTGACCTGTGTTTCTTTGGAGGTCACGAAAAGGTTTGCGGGATAAATATTAATCTCTTCAAACTCTGCCATCACATTTCCGGAAAGCGGATCGAAGCTCTGAATTTTTTCAATCTCGTCACCGAAAAACTGGATTCGAACTGCATTATCGGCATAAGCTGGATATACATCAATTACATCACCTTTCACCCTAAAGGTCCCGCGTGTAAATTCATTTAAAGTTCTTGCATACAAAGCATTCACCAGTTTATGTAGAAAAGCGGTCCGGGTGATTCTGGCATTTTTCTGAACTTCAATTAAAGACTTATTGAATTCCGTAGGGTTTCCGATACCGTAAATACAAGAAACCGACGCTACTATTAATACATCCCGCCGGCCTGAGAGCAAACTTGCCGTAGCAGAAAGTCTCAGTTTCTCGACTTCTTCGTTAATAGAAAGATCCTTTTCAATGTAAGTATTCGTTGATGCAATGAATGCTTCCGGCTGGTAATAGTCGTAATAACTCACAAAATATTCCACGGCATTATCAGGGAAGAATTCCTTAAATTCCATGAAAAGCTGTGCTGCCAAAGTTTTATTATGCGCCAAAACAATGGTTGGCTTCTGTACACTCTGTACCACATTAGCAACGGTAAAAGTTTTACCCGAGCCGGTAACACCGAGAAGGGTCTGGTATTTTTCGCCAATTTCAATGCCTTTGACCAATTTTTCAATGGCCTGGGGCTGGTCGCCTGTGGGTTTGTATTCTGACTGAAGTTTGAACTGCATGATGCAAAATTACGTAAATTTTAAAACTGAATTTTTTGCTTTATTAATAACTAAAAAAACTTCTAAAATTTCTTTAGAAGTTTTCTATCTCATTATATTTTTTACTTTGTTGGAAATGCTCCGGAAAACGCCATCGTAATAGGCATTTTTATAACGTGTTTTACAGGTATGCCATTTTCTGTAGCGGGCGTCCAGACCTTATCTTTAAGTGCGCTGACGCTTCTTATGGCCTCCCTGTTAAAAATATCACTGGTCCCGTCAGCTGAAACGGTTCCCATTTTTCCGTTTTCATCTATTTCCACATAAAGTACAGTTTTTACCATCCCTTCATCGCCTTTAAAAACAGAAGTATCAAAATTCGCGTTAATTAATTTTCTAAACTCATTAATACCTCCTGGAAACTGCGGAAGAATACCCGTAAATTTTTGACTGTCTTCTTTTACTGAAGTTGGTACTACAGCTTTATCCACATTTGACTTATTTTTCTTTTTAACAGTATCATTTTTTACGATATTTTCTTTTCTATCTTTTTCAAAAACCTTTAAAAGTTCTTTTTCCGCTGGAGTAGCATTCTTTTCATCTATAGGAACGGCTATATCTTGTTTTTCTGAAGCGTTTAGGCTATTTACTTTTACTTTCGAGGCTTCGGTTTGGGCCTGAATTTCTTTAGAGAAAAATACGAAAAGAATTGCAAGCAAAGGGAGAACAGCAATTTTTTTTATTGCTGAAAATCTGGAATTTTTAGTTGTCATCATAATAAATCGTTTTTTGGTGTTATTAAAATCGAATTGGTTTGTTAATTTTAAACTTTGTGTATTCTTAATTTCATGAAGAATTAAATGCTGGTATTTACTGATGTCGTAGTTGTTTTTCAGAACAAATTCATCAGCCAAAAATTCGTGATTTATGATCATGGCATTTTTATAAAAGTATAAGGCAGGATTGAACCATGACAATATTTTGAGGAACTCTATTAATAAAATATCGGCAGTGTGATTTTCTGAAGCGTGACATTTTTCGTGGAGAAATATTCTTTCATCAATTTGATTATCTACGAAATACTTTTCACCAAAGTACATTGTTTTTAAAAAACTGAAGGGTGGATAATCTCGATTTAAAACTACGATGCGGTGATTTTTGTAGATTCTTTTATCTCCTTTTAAAAGTCTGATTTTTAAAAATGAATGGATAAATTTTACAAGGAATAAAGTTGATATCGATAAATAAACACCAAGTATAAGGTTACTCCAGTCGAAGTTTTGGGCGGTGTTAACACCTACTTGCTGAAATTGCTGAACAGGTTCGCCGAAGATTAAATTTGGCTGACCGCTGTTTTCGAAATAATTTGGCATCGGTATAAACGGCAACGAATACGCAAATAAAAGAGACGAAACCAGAAATATTCTGTTGAACTTAAATATGCGCTCCTTTGCTAAAAAGAAATGATAAAAGCCTAATAATACAGCAGAAGATATTACGATTTTTAGAATTATTGTTTGCATTTTAATCTTTTATTTGGTTATCAATAATGTCCCGTAGTTCTTTCAGCTGTTGCTGACTCAGTTTAGAATTGGCGGTAAAAAATGAAGCAAACTGAGAAACAGAACTGTTGAAAAACTGGTTAATAATTGAAGTCATCTCTCCGTTAAAATAATCTTCTTTCTTAACTTTCGGAAAATACTGTCTGGAATTACCGAAACTTTTGTAGCCGATAAGATCCTTATTCTGCATTCTTTTAAGGTTGGTGGCAACAGTGGTAGCCGCTGGCTTTGGTTCCGGAAGCGCCTGTAAAAGATCTTTCATAAATGCGGTTTTATTTGTCCACAATATTTCCATGAGTTCTTTTTCAGCTTCTGTTAATTTATTTTTCATTTTCTACTTTTTTAGATCCTATTCTACAAATGTAGAATTAAATTTCAATAAAGCAATATATTTTTTAAAATATTATCAATTCTTTAAACATAACAAATAAAAAAGAGCAGTGGTTGCTGCTCTCATTGATCTATTTTTTTCTTTTGGAGAAACTCTCAAAGTCTTCTATCACAAGGCCTTTGGCTTCATTCCTCGGTTGAAAACGTAGATTTCTGTTGCTATAGGTTACTGGATTTTCGGCCGTTTTTAAAATGGTTTGACCGCTGATCAGTTCCAGAGCTTTTTTAAGTTCGGGATCCGAAACATTACCGAATTCTTTTATATTGTTAATAGCCTGATAAGGATTGATGGCGTACGTTGGAAGAATTCCTCCGGACGGATTAGGATCTTTGTCCTTATTATAGTAGGAGAATGTGATGGGCTGCAACTTCCAGTTGTGCGCTGTATTTCTTGTAGCATACGAAGTATAATCAGATGCAGGCGAATCATAAAGGGTGATTGAACCAACAAATTTTCCGTAGGTTTCGTTACCGATGGTGGTTACCGGAACATATTTATTAAGACTGATGACGGTAAGTTCACTCGCAGAAGCAGTCTGGAAGGAAACCAATACATAAATCCTGCTCAGGCTCAGGCTGTTTACATTCTGCTGCCCGGTTTGTTCCGGATGACCGTTTACGATGTTATAGGTTTTCACGGTGTTGGTTAAATAATCCATTCCGTCATCATCGTTATGCTTTGCGTTGAAATCAAGGTAAACGTAGGGCTGGCCGGTGTAATTTCCGTTCACCATCTGGGCCAGTGCAGTTGCCGTTTCCAGAGATCCACCTCCGTTGTATCGTAAATCCAGAACAAGTTCTGTAATCCCGTCGGCTTTCATTGTAGCAAAAGCAGCATTCAGTTCATCATTATAATCTGATTTGAAACCATTATAGACCAAATAGCCAATATTTTTGCCACCGTAATTGTACTTTTTATAAAAGGCTACGGGATTCTCATCAATATTTGTTTTAGTAATGCTGATGTTCTCAGCCCTGTCGGTTGTTACCAAACCCGTGGAAGTAATTACTGCAGTTGCAGCTCTTGTTATGGTAAACTGGTCCTGAGAGAGCTGCGAATAATTGCTGATTGTTAAAGGTGAGCCATTCACTTTAGTAATAATGTCTCCTCTTACGATTCCAGCATTCGCGGCTGAGCTTCCTGGAATTACGTAATTTACAAGTGCCACTGCAGAGGTATTGGTATTATCTTTGGGATAAACCGCATAATCAAAGCCGGTTAATTTTTCAATTTCAGCTATTCTCGATGCGGGTATAATGGTATTATTATTTTCTATCCAGGAGAACCGGTCGGTATTTCCATAATCATACAGCAGACTGTAAAATAGACCATCCGGAGTTTTAGAATTGATGTATGAAGCATAATCGGCAGAGTTTTTGAAGTTGTCAGCTAACTTAGGTACATTTGGCTGCCAGTAATACCATGAGTTCATCGCCTTCCACACAAAATCATTTACAGAGTTTGTAGTGGCCGATGGTGAGGGTGCCAGATCGTTATCCCTGGAACATGATAACAATGATAGAATGGCAAGCGCTAAACCTGTTACATATATCTTACCTTTCATTTGTAATAATTTTAATAAATTTGAATTTAACCATTAACGGAAAATAATGAAAATCAATATCATAACCCCCGCAATTTTATTAGGCGTCTCTGCATTAATTTCTGTGTCTTGTACTGCAAACGCACTGCCAAAAGTAAAAAATCCGGTTTATGAATCGTATGATATTTCAGGAGAGAAAGGCTATCGTGTATCATTTGAACTTAGTAACGATTCAGTTCCTGCTACGTCTGTAGTGATTAACAGAATTCAACAGCATATTTCATCGGAAAACAAAACCGGTTTACATTATAAAGTCAACGTCAATACGCAATCGAGAAAAATTTTGGGATTCAAACCTAAAATTACCGATATCGAAAACGGAATTTTCTTCAAAACAGATACCGCTGAAATTTTCAAACCGGTAAATTTTAAATTACAGAAACAGTAATTTTGCAGAGCATTACTTTTTTCGTTACGGATTTTAAACCAAAAAATATTTAAATATGAATTATTTATCGATTAGAAATTTATCTATGTTGGGAATAGTTTTCCTTGTTTCCTGCACAGGAAGCCAAATAACTTCGGTAACAGCGCAAGATACCACCGTGTACGGAATATTACCCAATCCTGAAACCGCCGACAAAAATTCCCCTGAATATCAGCCTGTTTTTGCAGGGCAAA
Source organism: Kaistella sp. (assembly GCF_032060305.1). Taxonomy (NCBI): domain Bacteria; kingdom Pseudomonadati; phylum Bacteroidota; class Flavobacteriia; order Flavobacteriales; family Weeksellaceae; genus Kaistella; species Kaistella sp. Next base: position 19,065 of record NZ_DAMBHK010000034.1, read on the forward strand.
CCAGAGTACCGGGCGTAAAAACCACCATTCCTTATCAGGTGGAAGTTATCAATTCAGATTTACAGAAACCGTGGGGAATCATCAATTTACCGGACGGCAGATTCCTCATCACTTCAAAAACCGGATACCTTAATATTGTTTCGGCAGACGGAAAAACAATTTCGAAAGTTGAAGGACTTCCAAAAGTTGATGCTAAAGGTCAGGGCGGTTTGCTTGATGTCGCGTTAGATCCAGATTTTGCCACTAATAGGATGATTTTCTGGACTTTTTCAGAGCCGGTTTCGGGTGGAAATCATACTGCAGTAGCAAAAGGAAAACTTTCTGCAGATGAAAAAACAATAGAAAACCCAACGGTAATTTTCCGTGCAACTCCAACCTACGACGGTGACAAACATTACGGAAGCCGCCTGGCCTTTGATAAGGAAGGCTACCTTTTTGTAAGCACCGGCGAACGTTCTGACCTAGAAACCAGGCCTTATGCGCAAAAACAGGATTCTTATTTAGGAAAGATTTTAAAAATCACAAAGGACGGAAAACCCGCACCCGGAAATCCTAACCTTGCAGGTTGGAAGCCGGAAATCTATTCGACAGGCCACCGAAATCCGCAAGGAATGGCTATTGACCACAAAGGACAGGTTTGGGACGCAGAAATGGGACCGCGCGGTGGAGACGAAATCAATCTGATTCAGCCCGGGAAAAATTACGGCTGGGGTGATGTAACTTACGGAATTGAGTACAGCGGCAAAAAAATCAACAACGGAACAACAAAAAAAGAGGGAACAGAACAGCCTGTTTATTACTGGGATCCTTCCATATCCATGAGCGGAATCACCTTCTATAGCGGAAATATTGAGGAGTGGAAAAACAATATGATGATCGGCTGCTTAAGCGGACAGAAAATCATCAGGCTGGTAATTGAAAATAATAAAGTAGTTGGTGAAGAATGGCTTTTAACCGACAAAAACGACAGAATCCGGGATGTGCTGAACGGGCAGGACGGTAATCTTTACGCCGTTTCAGACAGCGGAAAATTTTATAAAATATCTAAAAAATAGAAGATTTTCAATACGCATCAAGACCCTTGGCTGATGTTGAGGATTTTTTACTGCTTTAAATATACTAAATCAGATCCGAAATCATCTTCCAAACTGGTAAGGATTTTTGCGGTCTTCGTTTTCACAAAGAGCTTTTCAACGAAAAAATTAGTTTCGAAGAACTGGCGGTGAATTCCGGGAAGTAATTCCATGAAGAGATCCATACCCACCTTATTGTTATGTAAATCCATCATTTTCTCCAAAGGTTCGTTAGGGAATAATTCTTCGTGAAGATCGGTCATTTTTTTACAGAAATCTAACGCTTTGTGCGGCGACGATATTTTGCAGCAGTACATCATGATGAGGCATGTCCACAGCGCATGTCGGTAAGCATTCCCGATTCCGCTGTTGGCATTGGTTTCCGGGAAATGCTTCTGGGCGAGCATAAAACTTTTCGCCGTCGCATAAAATCCCAATAATGAGAAGAGCGGATGCGGCAGAGCAAGTCTCAAAAGTCTCAGAATTTTTCTGAAACTTAAAGTTCTTAAGGTGTTGAGCAATATTCTGGCTATTCTTCTCATAATAGAAATCTCCCCTGTAAAGGAGAGATTTTTATCGTTTTTAAGATTATATTAATGTACAAGAAGTCTCACGGTTTTGGAAACCTTCTCTTTAATTTCTGTACGCTTCACAATAAAGTCTACGAAACCTTTTTCCTGCAGGAATTCTGAAGTCTGGAAGCCTTCCGGTAAATCTTTTCCTATGGTTTCACGAATTACCCTTGGTCCGGCAAATCCGATCAACGCGCCCGGTTCTGCCATAATTATATCGGCGGTCATCGCGAAAGATGCGGTAATTCCACCAAAAGTAGGATCGCACAGATAAGCGATGTAAAGCAAGCCTTCTTCAGAAAGTTGGGCCAATTTCGCCTGAACTTTCGCCAACTGCATCAGGGAGTAAGTCGCCTCCTGCATTCTTGCTCCACCAGACTGGCAGATGATCATGTAAGGAAGGCGGTGTTCTATACAGTAATCTACTGCACGACGGATTTTTTCGCCCATTACCGAACCTAATGACCCTCCGATAAACGCAAAATCCATACATGAAATCACTATTTTCTCTCCGTTTACCGTTCCTACTGCATTACGGATGGAATCTGTTAACTTGGTTTTGGCTTTTACTTCTTTTAAACGGTCTGTATAAGCTTTGGTATCTTTAAAATTCAGCATATCTACGCTTTCTACGTTCGCGTCGAGTTCTGTATATTTATTTCCGTCGAAAAGAATTGAAAAGAATTCGTTGCTGCCAATTCTCACGTGGAAACCGTCTTCCGGAGAGACATAATTATTAGCTTTAAGTTCCTCATGCTCAATAATTTTCCCTGTAGGAGTCTGATGCCAAAGTCCTTTCGGAAGATCTTTTTTGTCTTCTGTGGAAGTGGTGATATTTTTTGCTTTTCTTTTAAACCAGTCGAATGCCATTTTTGATAGATTTTAGATTCCAGATTTTAAATTATAAAAGTGCGACGCAATTAAAATTTATCATCTAAAATTTTAATTTTAAAGTGTATTTACATTGTTCAGATCTTCAAAAGCTTTTTCAAGTCTTGCACTGAAAGTTTCTTCACCTTTTCTGATCCAAACTCTTGGGTCATAGAATTTTTTGTTTGGTTTGTCGTCTCCGTCAGGGTTTCCGATCTGAGTTTTCAAATACTCAAGATTGTTAACCATATAATCGCGGATTCCTTCGGTGTACGCAAACTGAAGGTCGGTATCGATGTTCATTTTTATCGCACCGTAGCTTATTGCTTCTCTAATTTCTTCAACAGTAGAACCAGATCCGCCGTGGAATACGAAGTTCACCGGTTTTTCACCAAGGCCAAACTTTTCCTGAACGTATTTCTGAGAATTATCTAAAATTTTTGGGGTCAGTTTAACATTTCCTGGCTTGTAAACGCCGTGAACATTACCGAATGCTGCTGCAATGGTAAAGTGAGGAGAAATTGCCTTCAATCTTTCGTAAGCATACGCCACTTCATCAGGCTGGGTATAAAGTTTAGACGAATCTACTCCCGAATTGTCAACTCCATCTTCTTCACCACCGGTAACTCCAAGTTCAATTTCGAGTGTCATGCCCATTTTTGCCATTCTTTCGAAATATTTACAGGAAATGTCAAGATTTTCTTCAATCGGTTCTTCAGAAAGATCCAGCATGTGTGATGAGTACAAAGATTTTCCGGTTTGCGCAAAAAACTCTTCGTTAGCATCCATTAAGCCATCGATCCAAGGGAGGAGTTTTTTCGCACAATGGTCCGTATGCAGAATTACAGTTGCTCCGTAAGCTTCAGCCAAAGTGTGAATATGTTTTGCACCTGCGACTGCACCGGCTATTGCGGCTTTCTGCCCATCGTTGCTTAAACCTTTTCCTGCATTGTATGCTGCGCCACCATTTGAAAACTGAATAATTACGGGAGAATTTAATTTCGCAGCAGTTTCCATCACCGCGTTCGCATTACTGGAACCGATAACGTTTACTGCGGGAAGTGCAAAGTTATTTTCTTTAGCATATTCAAAAATGTCGGTAACCATTTGACCTGTGGCAACACCTGCCGGAAAACGTCTGTTCATAATATTTTTTTTAAAAGATTTATTCTGAATTTTAGGTCTGTAAAGTTAAGAATTTTATGCGAAAAACATTAGTTTCTTTTGTCTTTTCCCCAAAGGAGTTTCTGGCGGATTGTTTCGTAAAAACTTAAGTTATTGGGATGAATGAGCAGGATCTGAAACTTTGCTTTACGCAGCACAATTTCCACATCGGTTTCCATGTGGATCAACCTGGAATCGAGAGACAAAGAATATTGCGGAACACGGCTTTCAACTTTCAGGCGAATTTCCACATCATCATTTACAATTAAGGGCCGCACATTCAGATTATGAGGTGCAATAGGCGTGATGACGAAATTGGCGTTGGCTGGTGTAATAATTGGTCCGCCACAACTTAAGGAATAGGCTGTAGAGCCGGTTGGGGTTGAAATAATGACACCGTCGCCCCAGAAGACATTGAGAAACTCTCCATTTATATAAGATTCTACCGTAATCATGGCGGTAGTTTCTTTACGCGAGACTGTTAAATCATTTAAAGCATAGGGAAAGAAAACAGAGTTGTTCGGCGAAACAATTTCAATAACCGATCTTCGGCTAATTTTTACTTCTCCTTTAATAATATCATCAAGTTCCAAAAAAACTTCCTCCTTACTGAAACTTGCCAGGAACCCCAGCCTTCCGGTATTTACTCCCACCACAGGAATTTCTAAATCCTGCACATATAGCAATGAGTTTACAATTGTACCATCGCCTCCGAAGGTAAAAAAAAGATCTACTTTTTTCTGCTTTAAATCTTCTTTCCCACAAAAGGTTTCAAAGATTTTCGAAAACTGCATCGCATTGGCCATTTCTTCGTGTAAAACTGCCTGGACGCCGCGTTTTTCGAGCTCTGAAACAAATTTACTGAGATACAGAAAGGTATCTAAGTCGCTTTTTTGAGAATATATTGCTGCCTTCATCATTTAAAACTCCAGAAATTTTTGAAAGAAACCGAATCTGTCTTTCAGCAGGTCTTCCTTCTCATCATCATAATATTTATGCACTACGCTATAGCCGTATCTTTCGAAGGTTTCGTCGATAGAGCTGGTATTTTCGCTATTGAATTTCAGGGTGATCTGTATATAGTCTTCGGTAATTAAATTAATGAAACAGCCGTAAATTTTACCATTGTTTGATTCTACAATTTTGCAGACTTCGGTCATGGAATAATGTCTGCCGCTGGTCTGCACAATCATCACCGCGCCGTTTTCCGAGAAAAGCGGATATTTTGAAAATTCGTTAAAGATATCGTCGCAGCAAAGATAGCCCATGTATTTTTCGGTCTTCGAAATCACGGGAACCACGTTACAGTTGAAGGTGTGAAAAAGTTTGATGGAATCGAGCAGATTACCGTCGTCCAGGATTGCAAATTTTTCGAAATGCATATCGAGTGAGCCCAGCGTTCCTTCCGGACTTTCATCTAAAAAGGACTGGCTGATTGCGCCCTGGTACACGCCTTTCTTTTTTACAAATACATGAGAATAACCGAACTCTTTCGCCATTTCATTCGCATCATCAATCATGTCGCTGGAGTTGAAAGCCGGGTAATCTTTCGAAATGTAATCTTTGATAAACATGATGCTAATTTAGGAAAATATTAAAAACCTGAGGCTCTTTTGAAAATTTTTAAAAATAATTTAAAAATAGCTTGCTTCATATGGAAACAAAAACATATCTTTGTCGCCTTTCATTTTTACTTTTTATTAGATTTATTTCAAACTGCACTGTCCATTGGACTTTGCAGTTTTTTATTTTTTGGCTGCGGGCATCTGCCGGAGAAAAATTAATCCCGCCA